>JABMQK010000055.1 GCA_013203265.1 bacterium
AAAACCTTCGCATGTTTTACTGGCCATTGGTCGACCTCATGAGTTGTGTCACGGCTCAATCCGTTTTACTGTAGGCAGATTCACGAAGACAGAAGATATTGATTATTTACTTGAGCACTTTCCAAAAATAGTCTCAAAGCTACGTTTAATGTCTCCCTTATATAATAAAGATAAATGAACGAAAAAATTTTAGCTATACTTCGGGATGCAACTACTTATGTTTCAGGAGAAGACATTAGTAAGAAACTTGGCATAAGCCGTTCTGCCGTTTGGAAACACATCCAGGAGTTAAGACATCAAGGTTATGATATCGTCGCTGTCCCTCATTTAGGATATGAATTAACCTCAGTTCCAGATAAACTCTTACCCAGTGAAATTTCTTTTGGCTTAAACACAAAGATTATTGGCGGGGAGATTCATCACTACGATACTGTCTCTTCATCTATGGATATAGCTATGGATTTAGCCATGAAGGGTTGCAAGGAAGGAGCGGTGGTATGCGTAGAGGGTCAATATAAGGGTAGAGGAAGATTAAGTAGATTTTGGTCTTCGCCTAAAAACAGGGGAGTTTATCTCTCCATAATCTTAAGGCCGAATATTTCACCTGCACAATCACCTAAATTAACGTTACTTAGTGCAGTAGGTGTTTGTCAGGCTATAAAAAATATTACTAAATTAGAATGTTTAATAAAATGGCCCAATGACTTAATTATAAATAATAAAAAGGTTGGCGGTATATTGACTGAGATGAATGCCGAGATGGATGTGATTAAATTCGTTATTATCGGTATAGGAGTTAATGCAAATACCCCTGAATCGCTACTGCCACCTAGGGCCACTTCACTTAAAGAGCAATTAGGAAAACGTATTTCAAGAATTGAGCTAACAAGGGAAATTTTGAAGAGTATTGAGAATGAGTATATCTTATTTCGAAAGGAAGGATTTAAGTCCATTATTGAAAAGTGGAAGAAATTTTCTACAACTTTAGGCCATCGAGTGAAGGTTCAATTTCATAAAGAATATCTTGAGGGCGAGGCCTTAGACATAGATACTGACGGTGCGCTTTTAGTAAGAAGAGATTCTGGTTTTGTTGAAAGAGTAACAGCAGGAGATATAATAAAGGTAAGATAAGTTTATATATTTAATTGTAAACTAGATACAAAAATATAGTTGACAATTGATTCTACCCTTTTATAATACAATAAAAGGGTTTTTTTATGGGTATTCAAGACAAAATTAAAGATATCGAAGTAAAGATTCTATCTGGTAGAGACTTATCTTTTGATGAAGCAGACTCTTTGATTAAAATAAATGAAGCTTGTGACCTCCAGGCTTTATTTGAGACAGCTAATAGAGTTAGAGAGAAGTTTAGAGGAGACAGGGTAGATCTATGTTCTATTACTAATGCAAAGAGCGGTAACTGTTCTCAAGATTGTGCCTTTTGTGCGCAATCCTCCCACCACAATACAAAAACAAACACTTATCCATTTGTATCTGTAGAGGAGATTTTAGAGCGAGCCAAACACGCATTTAATTCCAAGGCTCATCGATTCTGTATTGTTACCAGTGGTTGTTTTGTAGACGAGAAAGAATTGCAGGAGATTTGCAGAGTGGTAACATTAATAAAGAAGAATTTTCCCACATTAAAGATGGATGCTTCTTTAGGAAAATTGACTAGAGAGCAGGCTCGATCTCTAAAAGATGCAGGCCTAGACCGCTACAACCATAATATAGAGACAACAGAGAGTCTTTTTGGTCAAATATGCACCACCCACTCTTTCAAAGACAGGCTAGAGACGATAAGAATTTTAAAGGAAGTTGGCATAGAGGTTTGTTGTGGTGGAATCATAGGCCTGGGTGAAAATGATAGACAGCGAATAGAATTTGCTTTTTATTTAAAAGAACTAGATGTAGATTGTGTCCCCATAAATTTTTTAAACCCCGTAGGGGGGACTCCCTTAGAAAATAACAAAATACCTGAGCCCTTAGAACTTCTTAAGATTATATCTGTCTTTCGTTTAATCCTACCTAAAAAACAGATAAGAATTTGCGGTGGGAGACAGAAGAATTTACGTCAATACCAATCGCGAATATTCTTTGCCGGAGCAGATGCGATTATAATTGGTGATTATTTGACAACAAAGGGAAGCCAGCCTAATGAAGACTTACAAATGATTTCTGATTTAGGATTAAGGATTTAATATAGGGACGTATGGCCATACGCCCATACTGTTTCACGAATAAATTTCAATCGATGGTTGGCAATATATGTTTACCTTTAAAGAAGATTTAAATTTACTCAAAGAGAAAGGCCTAAGACGCTGTCTTAGACTGCTTGAGTCTGAATCTAGTGCTTGGTTTATCGTTGATGGTAAGAGAGTTCTGAATTTATGTTCCAATAATTATTTAGGATTAGCTAATGATGAGAGAATAAAGGGTGCGGCGATTAATGCGATTAGAGATTATGGTTTTGGCTCTGGGGCTTCTCGTTTAGTCTGTGGAAATATGAAACTCCACAAGGAATTAGAAGATAAACTAACAAAATTCAAAAAGAGCGAGGCTTGTCTTGTGTTTAACTCTGGTTACACAGCTAATATAGGTATTATCAGCGCTTTGGCAAAGAAAGGAGATATTATTTTTTGTGATAGATATAATCACGCATCGATTATCGATGGAATAATATTGAGCCGCGCAGAATTCAGGCGCTATCCACATAAAGATACTGTTGCTTTAGAATATTTGTTAAAGAAGTCCAGTGGCTTTAGAAGGAGGTTTATTGTTACTGATTCAGTATTTAGTATGGATGGTGATATAGCTCCTTTAGGAAAGTTAATAGAGTTTGCTAAAAGATACGATTGTCTGTTTATAATCGATGAAGCACATGCTACTGGTGTTTTGGGAGAGAGTGGCAGAGGGGCGTTAGAATATCTTGGCCTGGAAGATAAAAAAGATAGTGTTATACAAATGGGTACATTGAGCAAGGCCTTAGGGGGATTTGGTGCCTATGTTTGTGGTAGTAGAGATTTGATCGATTATCTTATAAATTACAGTCGGGCATTTATTTATACTACGTCTTTACCTCCAACAGTCGCTGCAGCAAATATAAAAGCACTTGAAATTATACAGGAGGATTCTTCCCTTAGAGAGAAACTCTGGGATAATGTTAAATTCTTTAAAGATAATTTACACTCTTTAGGATTCGATACTCTAGATTTTCAAACCCCTATTATTCCTTTGATAACTAAAGAGCCAAAATTAACTATGGATTTTAGCAAGAGATTGTTTGACGCAGGCGTCTTTGTTCAAGGTATTCGTCCTCCTACGGTACCTAAAGGTAAAGCACGTCTTAGAATAACGTTAATGGCCACGCATACAACCAAAGATTTACAATTTGCTTTAGATAAAATTGAAAAAATAGGCAAGGATTTATGCCTTATATAGAGACACCGTCCAAAACAAAGTGGTTTCACAGGATAAATGGAAAAGGTAAAACTTTATTATTTATTCACGGTTGGTCATTTGATTCAAATATATGGTTTAGGCAGATAGATAATTTAGGAAATTATAGAATTGTTACTTTAGATCTACCAGGACACGGCAGTTCAGATTATAAAAAAGATATAGATATAATAAAGGAATTAAAATTTATCGTAAAGAGATTAGAGTTAAATAATCTTAATTTAATAGGGCACTCTTTGGGAGGGTTATTAGCTTTGAAATTTACTCTTAGGTATCCAGAATTAGTTAACAGGACTGTTTTAATCTGTTCAACCGCTAAATTCGTTAAAGCAGACGGATACCAACAGGGTTTAGATGAGAATGATGTTAATAGGTTAAGAGAATTTCTTACACAGGAATATCCTGGTATCTTGTTAGCCTTTATTCGCTGGTTGTTTACTAAAGATGAACGTAAACAGAGCGATTTTAGAAAA
>JABMQK010000056.1 GCA_013203265.1 bacterium
CCCCTTATTTTACGGAATACTAATTATATATGCTATAAAAGAAAAAATCAAGCAATAAGACTAAAGAATATCTGCCAAAAATGCTCAAACCAGGCGTTTCCCTTTTTATTCCTAAATCTATCTTTGAACATACCTATTCATCGCCCGGGCGGCTTTTTTACCTGCTCCCATTGCGGAGATTACTGTAGCAGCGCCTGTTGTTATATCCCCACCAGCAAATACTCCTGGTATTGAAGTCATAAAATTTTCATCCACCCAGATAGTTCCTTGGGGATTTGTCTTTAAATCTGGGGTGGATTTATAGATTAAAGGATTGGGTCGCTGTCCGATAGCCACAACCACAGTATCGACTGGAATCTCAAACTCAGAACCAGGAATCTCAATTGGCCTCCTCCTGCCAGATAAATCAGGCTCACCAAGCTGCATCTTAATACACTTTAATGCCTTTGGCCTGCCCTTTTCATTTAAAATTATCTCTTTAGGCTGGGTAAGTAGCTTAAAAACTAAACCCTCTTCTTTGGCATTCTCAATTTCATCTTCCCTTGCCGGCATCTCTACTTCGCTGCGCCTGTAAACTAAGATTGCATCTTTTCCTAATCTAATTGCACAACGACAGCAATCTAAGGCAACATTTCCTGCGCCGACAACCGCAACCTTATCACCTACCTCAACAGGTGTGGGCACCTTGGGAAATTCATATGCCTTCATTAAATTTATGCGCGTCAAGAATTCATTAGCAGAATAAACAGACGGGGCATTCTCTCCGGCAATATTTAAAAATTGCGGCAGCCCTGCTCCTACCCCTAAAAATATCGATTTAAATCCCTGTTTAAAAAGATCACCTATAGTAAGTGTTCTGCCGATTAAGACATTTGTTTTTATTTCTACACCCAGAGAACTAATATATTCGAGTTCGCTCTTGACAATCTTTTTAGGCAGACGAAACTCTGGAATACCGTAAGAAAGCACTCCTCCGGCTAAGTGTAGAGATTCAAAGAGCGTAACCGCATAACCCATCTTAGCCAAATCCGCTGCAGCCGTTAAACCTGCTGGACCAGAACCCGCTACAGCCACTTTAACAGAGTGTTTCTTGGGCTGAGTTGAGAACTTTGTTTGCGCTTCTCCAAAATCCGAAGCATAGCGCTCCAAAGCGCCGATATTTATAGGAATTTTCTTTTTACTTAAAATACATTCTTTCTCACACTGCTCTTCTTGAGGACAGACCCTTCCACAGATAGCAGGTAGATTATTCTTTTCCTTAATTTTACTGAGGGCTTCCTTAACCTTCTTTTCTTTGATTAGTTTAATGAAGGCTGGGATATCTATTTCAACAGGGCACCCTTTTACGCAAACAGGATTCTTACACTCAAGACATCTTGTTGCTTCTTTAATTGCCTGCTCTTCTGATAATCCTAAAGATACCTCGAAGAAATCCTTAGTTCTTTCTTGGGCTGGGCGATGCTGGACTTCTTGTCTTTTAGTTCTATCTATTCTCTGGGACATTGTTTGTTTGTGCACTTCTCTTGTTCTTTAAAGAATGTTAACCTATCCATCAGCTCTTTAAAATCGACTTGGTGCGCGTCGAATTCCGGACCATCTACGCAAGCGAATTTTGTCTGGCCTGCAACAGTTACCCTACAACTTCCACACATTCCAGTTCCATCTACCATAATAGGATTTAAACTTACAACAGTTTTTACCTTATAGGATTTAGTTACTTCTGAGACTCTTGCCATCATAGGCAGGGGGCCGATAGCATAAACAAGACAATGGTTTAGTTCTTTCATTTTAGCCCTTGTATCTAATTTTTCTATTAAAACATCTGTAACAAAACCCTTGCGTCCATATGATCCGTTATCGGTTGTAATAAGTAATTGATCACATACCTTCTTCATCTCATCCTCGAGAATAAGAAGATCTTTGGAGCGGGCTCCGATTATCCCTATTACATCATTACCTGCATTTTTAAATGCCCTACTTACAGGATAAATTTCTGCGATGCCTACTCCGCCACCAATACATATCACTGTTCCAAATTTATCTAAGTGCGTTGGCTTTCCCAATGGCCCCAAGATTGCAAATATGCTATCTCCTTCATTGAGCAAACCTAATTTTTTAGTTGTAAACCCGACCTCTTGAAAAATCAAAGTTATTAACCCTTTTGATTTATCAATATCGGCTAAAGTTAAAGGTATACGCTCGCTATTTTCTTCAATCATAATCATAACAAACTGCCCTACTTTAGCATTGAGTGAAACCAAAGGCGCCTCTACAACAATTCTTTTTACTGATTCTGCTAACGTTTCCTTCTTTATTATTTTGTATGAATCTCTCATTTTTTGCATCTTATCCTGAAGGCCGAAGCCAAATTGGGGTTTATAGTGAGCAACTTGTCGAGGAGACGTATAAAGATGTTACAATTAAAAGTAGAACAATCGCCCTTCACGCTCAAAATACAAAAACCATGCTTCTTAAGAAGTTGAATGAGGGCCAAAGGGCTAAAGATCCTCACATGCCCTCCAAGCACCTCTTTATTCCAATCGAATGCCCTCCCCACCATGTGTTTTTTGGAGACTTCATAACTATGAGGTAGATATCCCGCTAAAAAGAAAATCCTATTGAACCAGGCCACTAAGTTAGGAGTAGAGATCTCTAGGACAGTCTTCTCGCTCATCACCTCTCTGCACTTATCCAGTAGATCATCTGGATCGATAAGGTGCTCGATTAGATGATTAACAAAAATCACATCCCAATCTCCTTTTGGGAGTGGGGATTTGGTAATATCAAAGCCATTTTTAAGGTCTAAGACTGTAACATCTGCCCTTGGAAAGATTCTTCGTGATCTCTTTCCGTCATTTCCGCCTATATCGAGTACTTTTCGTACTATTTGTCTCTGATCCACGTACCCTTACTCCTGTATGAATAATTATTGTACATCGTCACTGGTTATTACAATAATTCTCTCAACTCCGCTGTAATCTTTAAAAACTTCTATACCTCTATCTTTTCCCAAGAGAAAAACACAAGTAGCCACTGCATCAGCAGTTAATGTATCCTTAGCTACAACAGTTACCGAAATAACATCACCTTCAACGGGATAACCAGTCTTAGGATCGATAATATGAGAATATCTCTTTGTTTCAGACTCAAG
>JABMQK010000057.1 GCA_013203265.1 bacterium
GGAATGAAGTGACGTAAGTTGTAAATCGGAGTTTGACCCCACACCACTTTTGTGTTTAGTCGTAGCTAAAAGGAAACGTGGTGGGGGGGTTTAATTCGACCATACGATTTACGTTCACTGTCGTTCCGTAAATCGTGGGCTCATTAAAGGAGGTAGCAGATATGAGTAATAATCAAGATCTAAAATTTCAATGTTTATTTATTTTTGCTTTGATGTTTGTATTTGCGAGCGTTGGTTGTTTAATAAGAGCTCATTCGGTTGTAGTAGAACGTCCCGATCAGGAAATTGAGGGAAATCGCGGTTACATAGAAGGGAGCTCTTCGGAAACTGAAAAGAGAGAAAAAAAGACGCGCACTACATATATTGCTGAGGTTGAATTTGGTGAATCAATCCTTATCGATGATGAAGTTTCAGTTAAGAAAGATGCTCTTCAAAAAGGGTCAGTTTATCCTTATAGCAATATAACTATTTCCGGAACATCTGATAAAAAAGTTGTTTCCCAGAAGGAAGAACCTGCTAAAAAAGATGTTAAAGCTTCTTCTGTTAGCGTATTGAAAGAAGACAAGATTAAAAAAGCAAAGACCTATGTTGTAAAGGACGGTGATACGCTTGAAAAAATTTCAGCAAGACCGGAAATTTATGGCAACAAGAATAAATGGTATAGAATTTTTAAAGCAAATGAGGATCAGTTAAAAGGGCCTGATAAGATTTTTCCGGGTCAGGTCTTGAGGATACCAGAGTAGCCTTTTAATGAACAGAATAATTCCTATAGAGTCCAATAAGGAATTACAAAAGATATTTGGTTCGCAGGATGAAATTATGCGTCTTATCGAAGATGCATTTGATATTCGGGTTTCAAATCGGGCTGAAGGAATAAAAATTACTTCCAATAAAGAGGCAGATTTAGAAAAGTCTTTAGATTTCATTCGTTATTTATTAGATTCGATTCGCAAAGGAAGAGAATTTGATAAGAAAGATATTACTTATTGTCTAAAGGAGTACAAAAGAGACGGAACATTGAATATGAATGAAGAACCAATACTTGATTCTTCCGTATCAAAACCTGTCGGGCCACGCACAAAAGGACAGAGGGAATACGTAGAAGCGATTAAAAATAATGATATTGTTTTTAGTATCGGTCCAGCGGGCACAGGTAAGACATATTTAGCAATGGCTATGGCTGTGGAATCTTTAAAAAAAGGAGAGGTTCGAAGAATTATTTTAACTAGGCCAGCTATTGAAGCTGGAGAGAGCTTAGGGTATTTGCCAGGGGATATGTTGGCTAAGATCTCTCCTTATCTAAGACCTTTGTATGATGCTTTATATGATATGATGGAGGCAGCAAGGATAGAAAAATATTTAGAGATAGGAGTCATTGAAGTCGCTCCGTTGGCTTATATGAGAGGTAGAACTCTAAACGATGCCTTTATAGTATTGGATGAAGCACAGAATTGTACCCCCGAACAGATGAAGATGTTTTTGACTCGTTTAGGGTTTGATTCCAAGGTGGTTATCACAGGAGATATAACTCAGAGTGACCTGCCTGGAGGTAAGCCTTTAGCTTTATCAGAGGCCAAAAATATTTTAAGCAATATAGAAGGTATTAAATTTATATATTTTAGCTATGCCGATGTGGTCAGGCATGAGTTAGTTCAGGAAATCATCGAGGCTTATGAAAAAGCAAGCAAAAAAAATAATTAATAAAACTCTTCTATATTTCACAAGCTTTGTGTTATTGGTTTCTTTTTCTTTAGTATCCCATATAAATATCATTTTTACATTCTTCCTGCTTTTTATTTTTGCTTATTTAAAGATTAGTGAATTTAGGAAAGCAAAAAAGACCAATATTTTACATCTAAGTTTTTTGTTTATTTTAGGTTTTGCGCTGGTAATATTTCTTAAGAGGCATACAACTCTCTCACCTTACCATATACCCCTTCCCGCATTCGCGATGCTTACCGTGATTTTGTTTTCTAATTTAGAGTTAGCTTTGTTAATTTCTCTTTGCCTGAGCGTTTTTATAGGGTTAACTTTTAATACGGACTTATATCTTTTGATGATTATGTTTTTGTGTTCTCTTACTGGCGCATTTTTTGTCTATAGGATACGGCAGCGATACAAAATAATTAAGGCAGGTATATTAGTAAGTGTCGTTATGGTTTTGTGTTTAGTGATTCTTTCATATAGAAAGAGTGTTGGCATAATGTCTTTTTCATCTCCTAATATAATATCCGCGTGTTTGAACGGGATATTGTCTGCTTTTATTGTTGCAGGGGCAGTACCTATTTTCGAATTTCTTTTTAAAGTAGTAACAAATATTAGTTTATTAGAGTTGTCTGATTTTAATCATCCACTCCTAAAAAGATTAGTTTTAGAGGCGCCTGGGACGTATCACCATAGTTTGCTTGTGGGTAATTTAGCTGAAGTGGCCGCTGAATCTATCAATGCAAATGCTTTACTTGCCAGGATAGGTGCATATTACCATGATATTGGAAAATTAGAAAAACCCGAGTATTTTTCAGAAAACCAAAATAAGTCACTATCGCGTCACGAACAGCTCAAGGCTTCTATTTCGAAACTTGTGATTATAAATCATGTTAAAAATGGGTTGATTTTAGCTAAGAAACATAAATTAAATTCAGCTATAGTTGAATTTATTGAGCAGCATCATGGTACTAGTCTTGTATTTTATTTTTATCTTCGCGCCCTTGAGCAGACAGAGAAAAAAGAGGATGTAAAAGAAGAAATATTCAGGTATACTGGACCGAAGCCTCAGACAAAAGAAACAGCTATTGTGCTTCTAGCGGATTCGTCTGAAGCCGCTTGTAGGGCGGTAGAGAATCCCAATGCTCAACGAATAGATGAAATAGTCCATACAGTAGTTAATAATAAATTTATTGATGGGCAATTGGACGAGTGTGATTTAACGCTTAAAGACCTCCATAAAATTGCCAAAACTTTTATTCATATCCTTTCTGCTATTTATCATAGCCGAGTAGAATATCCGGAAATGAAAAGTGAAGGTAGTAATAAAGAATCTCCAAAAAAGAATCAGGATAGATCCAGCCAAAATAAAAAAAATAGCTAATAGGATTAATCCGCCAGCCAGATTCAATCATTTAAAGCTAGCCGTTTATTTTGTTAAAAATAGTATTATAAAAAGACTAAGTAGGCAATACTTTGAAAAGGATTGCCTAACTGATGTCATTTCATTTAATTTAGGAGATGATTATGCTGAGTTGTTTATTGCGCCTTGTGTGGTAAAAGATAATGCGAGAATATTTGATGTAGGGTTTGAAGAGGAACTTTATAGATGCACTATTCACGGAATTTTGCATATTTTTGGTTTTAGGGATAAGACAAAGAAAGAAAAAGCCAGAATGTGGAGAAGGCAAGAGGCGATTCTTAGGGAAGTTTTTTCTGATGAGTAAACCCCGTTAGAGAACTTTATTCTCTAACGGTTTGCGCTGACCCCGTTAGAAAGAGAATCTCTTCTAACGGGGTTAAAATCGGTGGCTTTCTCTAACGGGGTAAATTGCACTATAAATGTATTATAGGGATGACCAGATAAGAATATGACTATTGAATTAATGAGGAAAGTTGACTATTGGATTGGCGTGCCTTTGTGTTTTTTGCTTAGCGGAATAAATTATATTTTGAGATTCACTACTTATAGAAAAAAGGGTAAAAAGGTTCCAGAAAAAATATTATTTATTAAATTATCTGAGATGGGCAGTATAATTTTGGCTTATCCTTTAATAAAAAAAGCACAAAAGGAATGTCCTGATGCAAAAATATTCTTTCTGACATTCGATAAAAATAAATTCATATTCGAATTATTAGATATTGTGCCAGATAAAAATATCTTGACGATAAGGGAAAAACCATTTCATTTATTTGTTTTAGATACTATAAGAGTGATTAGAAAGATGCGTAATGAAAGAATCGATATAACATTTGATTTAGAGCTTTTCTCACGCTTTACAGCAATACTCACTTATTTAAGTAAAGCTGAGAAAAGAGCGGGTTTTTTCCGCTATGATTTTGAAGGGTTATATCGAGGCAGCCTTTTGACCCATAATGTTGGACATAATCCTCTGATTCATATTAGCAAGTCGTTTTTATCCTTATGGCAGGCAATAATGACTGAAGATAAGTTTAACCCTGAGTTATATGCTAAAATCGAAGATAACGAAATAAATTTACCCCGATTTGATACTCAGAGCGCAGATCAAATAAGGAATAGGTTAAATACATTAGGGTTTAACGATGAGTTTAAGATATTTTTGGTTAATCCAGGTGAAGGAAGGTTACCATTAAGAGAGTGGCCATTAGAGAATTATATTTTTCTTTCTAAGAAACTTTTAGAAAATAGTAGAAATTGCATTATTATTGCTGGGATGGAGAATGAGTCTGAGAAAGTAGATTTATTTTGTAACGCCCTTAATAATAAAAGGTGTATAAATTTAATAAATAAGACTTCTGTTGCAGAATTATTAGCCCTTTTTAATATGTCCGAAGCTTTAATTACTAACGATTGCGGTTTGGCTCACTTAGCTTCCTTATCTTCAATAAAAAAGTTTATTTTCTTTGGCCCAGAAAGTCCTCAAGCCTATTCGCCTTTAGGTGGCAATACATGGATACTCTATTCAAATTTACCTTGTTCTCCTTGTTTTTCAGCATTCAACCATAGAAAATCTTCCTGTAGAGATAACAGATGCTTAAAAGCAATTAAACTAGATGAAACATTTAACTTAATAAAAAGCAGTTGTGAATATTAAGTTTTAATTGTTATAAGGGCAAGGGTAATCTAAACTGGCAAAAAATGATCTGTCGAGACGAAGCTATAGTTCTAATGACCAGAGATTTTCGTGAGACGAGTAAAATCGCCGTATTTTATTCTAAGAAATTCGGAAAAATCAGCGGTTTATTTAAGGGTATACGTAAAGACCCCAGGAAGTTTGCTTCTAATTTAGAGTTTTTATCTATAAATGAAATAATCTTCTATAAAAAACGATTTTCAGAGCTTCACTTAGTGAGTCAGTGCGATTTTAAAAAAGGTTTTAGCTATCTAGAATCAGATATAGTCAAATTTGGTTTAGCTAATTTTTGCGTGGAATTAGTATATTCGATTATGCCTCAAGAAGACGCACATCCTGAAATTTATGATCTTTTAGTAAACTTCCTGGATTCTTTAGAAAATACTAATCTTTTGCAGAAATTGGTGTATAATTTTATATTAAAGACTCTTACCCTTTCTGGCTTTCAGCCACATTTGGAAAGTTGTATTAGTTGCAAAAAATCGATCGAAAACCAAGCCTTCTTTAGTAATCGTTTTGGCGGGTTGTTGTGTTCTAAGTGTTCTTGTAGAGATGAGCAGTGCGAGAGTGTTCTCGCCGGAACTATTGCAACAATACTCTTTCTTCAAAATAGTAATTGGCCTGATTCATTAAGATTAGATATTTTACCTTCAATAGATAAGCAACTTGGCAAGCTACTTTTTTCTTTTCTAAATTTTCACCTGGAAAAGAAGTTTAAGAGTGCGAAAGTGCTTAATGAATTGCTTGACCGTAATGTTAATATATGTTAACTTAACTTTATACGATAAGGGAGAATATTATGAAGCTCAAAATTAAAAAGAACACCTTAAGAAAGAGGTTATTATTTTTTACGGTTGTCTTTGTTATATCTTCTATGGGTTCTGTTTTTGCAGGTGAGGGAATGGAAGAACAGGCTGTAGAATATTTTAAAGAAGCCTTAGAAGCACAGAAATCAGGAGATATTGATTTAGCTATAACTTTATATACGAAAGCAATTTATACCAAATCGAATTATGCACAAGCACATAATAATTTAGGCACAGCCTATGCACAGAAGAACGATTATGCTAAGGCCAAAGAGGAGTATGATCGTGCCGTAATGATTGATTCAGATTATTCTATAGCCTTAAAGAATCTAGCGATCATATATGCTGAAAGACAGGATTACGAGAAATTTTATGAGTACTGGAAACGCGCTACCGGAATAGGCGTTTATAGTCCATTCTTGATTGACGATGAGGCAAAGGAGTAAAACAATATGAACATAGCGATAGTTGGTCCTGGTGCAATCGGCATTCTCTTCGCAACGATGCTTATTAAATCTGGACAGAACGTCAGGCTATTAGACTACAATAAGAAGAGGGTGGAAATTATTTCAAAGAATGGGATTTCACTAGAAAGCAAAAATAAAGTTTATACCAATAAAATCAAAATTACAGATAAAGCTACAGATTTAGAAGGTATTGATTTATTTATAATTTGCGTTAAGTCTTATGATACAAAAAATGCGGCGAGATCTATAAAAAACGCTCTTCGGGATAATTCTTTAGTTTTGACTCTACAAAATGGCGTGGGCAATGTTGAAGTCATAAGTGAAATTTTAGGGCCTGATAGAGTTATTAGTGGGGTAACGAGTCAAGGTGCAAACGTTATAAGCGATGGCAAAGTCAGGCATGCTGGATTTGGTGAAACCGTAATAGGCAAAATCGGCGGAAAAATTCCAGCATATTTACGTGAAATAAGATATGTATTTAATAAATCCGGATTAAAAACTCGTATTTCAAAGGATATAAGGTCGCTGATATGGTCTAAGTTAGTAATAAACGTCGGTATAAATGCCCTAACAGCTATAACACACTTACGCAATGGACAATTACTTGAATATACAGGCACACGAAATATCTTGCGTCAAGCTGTAAGTGAAGCTGTAAAGATTATCAAAAGGAAACGAATAAAATTGATATATGACGATGTCATTGATAAAACAGAAGGGGTTTGTGAAGCAACAGCTCAAAATATATCTTCAATGCTCCAAGATGTTTTAAAAAAGAAAAAAACAGAGATAGATTTCATAAATGGCGCAATAGTTCGACAAGGCCAAAGTTTAGGAATCGCAACTACTGTAAATTCGGTATTATTGGATTTGGTAAAATCTATTGAATTAAGCTATACTAAAACTACTTCTTAGAATAGAAAGGATAAGTTATGCAAATTTTGATTTATATTTTGGTTGCATCTTTAATCGGCATTGCATTATTGGTAGCTAAATTTATCATTGAAGATGAGAAGGACCGAAAGAGGAAAGAAAAAAAGAGTATCGAGTCAATCGCTGATTTAGAAACTAAATTTAAACATACACAAGAGGAATTTAAGAAAGAGAAAGCTGAAAAAAAAGAGATCGAAAATCTTTTATATAAAATAAAAGAAGAATTAGACAGCATTAAAAATATGAACAGTGAATTAGAGCAGAAGACTAAAGATTTAAATGAGACAAGAAACTCTTTAGATGCAAAAGATGAAACCATAAAAAAAGAAGTTTCTGAGAAGGAGAAATTAAAGTCAGAATGTGAAGTAGCTAAAAAGGAAGCAGAACAATTAAGAAAGGAAAAAGAGAATCTTCAAAGAGAATTAACCAAACTCAAAGGAGAAACTGAACCCATAAAGAAAGAGAAAGAGAGTTTTCAAAAACAAATTGAAGCTAATAAAAAGGAAGGAGAACTTTTAAGAAAAGAAAAAGAAGATTTAAAAAATAAATTAAAATCACTTGAGGAAATTCATAAGGGATTAAAAGGTCAATATGATGAGTTGGGTAAAGAGCTAGAAGATATCAATAAACAGAGGATATCAGAACCTATAGCTAAAGGAGAAGAAAAAAATAAAGAAACAGAAATTCCCAAGCCGGAAAATAAGAATGAACCCAAGAAACAGGAAATTTCCAAGGTTGAAGCGCAGCCGAAGCAATCCCAGAAAGAACCAGCAAAACCAGAAGAGAAACCCGATGCAAAAGGAGATTCTCAATTAAAAAAAGAGCAAACAAGCGGTAGTGCTCAAGATCAAAAAGATAAGTCGCCTGAACAGACGCAACAGAAGCCTCCCTCTGGCTCGCCAGAAAATAAACCCAAAGCATAATTTTGTTAAAAAGGAAATATTTTAATGTCTAAAGCAGCTTTTTTTTGGGCAGTACTCTCTGCGATAGTTTGGGGAGCAGTTCCCATTCTAGAAAAGATAGGCCTATCTAAAATACATCATTAAAATAGATGAAAGAGATAAATTTCAAAAACATACTAAATCCGTCGCAGTATAAGGCTGTGACAACATTAAAAGGGCCTCTACTCGTCGTTGCTGGAGCAGGAACCGGCAAGACGAGAGTTATTGAATACCGCGTATTAAATTTGATATTAAGCGGAGTAAAGCCCTCCTCAATTCTCTTACTAACTTTCACACGCAAGGCTTCAAGAGAAATGATAGATAGAGCTTCTTGCCACAATAAACTTTGTCAGCAAGTCGAAGGCGGAACTTTTCACTCTTTTGCCTATAAGATAATTAAGCAATAC
>JABMQK010000058.1 GCA_013203265.1 bacterium
GTTTCTCTCTATCCCTTAAATTTGGTAAATTTGGGGACGCCCTTGATTTTGTTCGTAAGCCTGCCCCTTTTTGCGGGGACACCCTTAGGTTCAATTTCGTGCCTGTCCCAAGATTCCCCTCTAATAAGCACAGCAAGTCGGCAAAAAGAAGTTTATTTCTTTGCGAAGTAAATGCCGAAACACTCGCGAGGATTAACTTATTTACCCTCTGGGGATGTTTTATGGCTACTTCCTGAGCAATGTACCCGCCCATAGAGTGGCCTAAAATATCTGCCCTCTCGATTCCTAGCGTATCGATAAGGCCGACCGTATCTTGAGCCATAGTACCTATATCAAAATTCTCTTGAGGATATTTTGTGCGGCCGATGCCCCGGTTATCAAATACGACGACCTTAAAATGTTTGGCGAGTTCTACAAGAACCGACTGCCAACTTTGGCTGTCGCTCCCGAGGCCGGCAATAAGCACTAACGGCCTACCCTGGCCATGAATCTCATAGTAACAATTGATATTGTTTGTCTCAACAGTAGGCATCTAACTCTCGGTCAACCGCGTTATTAAAATAGGGACACATCCTATTTTTTAATTTTTATTTAATGGGATGTGTCCCTATTTTTTCATTAATTTAGTTTCGGACGGAGGAATTACCTTTTCATATGCCAATGCATACTCCAGAAAACCTTCTCGTTCATAAAATTCTCTGGTTGGAGTATTCCACGAATAAACACTGGTTATCATTCTTGCGATATTTTGTTCTCTCATCCATTGAGTCGCCGCATTTAATAATTTTTTACCAATGCCACGGCCACGCGCTTCTTTCTTTAAAAAGAATTCGTCTAAACAACCCTGGCTAAGTTTCCTATCATAAATAAAAAACCTGATATATCCTACCGGCTGACCATCTTTGAAAGCCATAAGGATCAACTTGTGAGGGCTTTGATCAATTTTATCGAAAGCCTCTTCAACTCGCCGTTTTCTTACTTTGAGAAGTTTTGGAAAGTCCGGATAATGTTTATCGTGCTGGCTCTTATTAAATTTTGTCAAAGCGAGTGAAAATTCTACAAAAGCCTCTTTGTCAAGCTTTTTGATTTTGCGAATTTCAATGTTCATAATTATTTCGGGGCCGTTTCATTTGGGAACTCTTCTTTATCCTGAGCAAAGCAAAGGACCCAGCTTCATTCCCAGAAACGGCCCTAACTTTTCCCGATGAGCATAAGTTGAGCACTAAAATTTATACTCTGGGAATGTCCTCATTGGAAACCTGCGTTGAATCTACTTTAGTTTGTTCGTTTTTTTTCGCCAGTCTACGCTTAAGCTTCTCTTCCTGTTTCTTTTTTCTGGCTAATTCTTTCTGATACTTTTTATACGAATAATTGTCTCTAGCCATAGAATTTTCCTCTTGCCTCCTTTTATGCTAACCGCATAACCTCTAAGATCAACCAAGGTACTAGGGACATTCCCTGATTTGTTCATAAGCCTGCCCCTAAGGCCTTACCTTAAGCCTTAACGGCCTTCGTTTCTGCGCTTTGAAAAACACTCCTTGCAGTATACAGGACGGTCTCCGCTGGGCTTGAAAGGTACTTCGCATTCTTTTTGACATTCTGCGCATGTCGCCTTGTGCATCTGCCGTGGTTCTCCTCCGAACCTATCACCATCTTGCCGAAACGCCATATTGCCTCCTTTTTAAACTTTTAAATTATTAAAAGTAACCTGTTCTCTCTACCTCTTTTCACCTTTCACCAGAAGTGCTCCCTTTTTTTCTACCCCTTTCTTCTAACCTTCCTTCTGATTTTTAATACGTTTACCTTTTGTTTTATGGCTGCTTTGGTGAACTTCCTCATCTCTACCCCTCCTTATTTGCAACCACAGAAACAATATTTAAAAATCATTATGGTAAATCTAATAAACCCTTAGCTCTTTTTAAAAATTGCTCCGCTTTATCTATTAATCGCTCGGCACCCTCTTTAGAAAATTCTGATTTATAATCCGCGTTCTCCCGTAAGTCTTTTGCCAGATCATAACTATCAAGAAAACTCTCCTCAAGCAAATTGCTATCTACAAATAAATTCTTTAGCGCTGCCCTAAGGCAAAAATGGCTCTTCTCACGATATCCCTTGGAATAAAACAAGGCTCTTGCAGCATGAAACATAGAATAATAAGCGCTTATGGTTGCTAATTTGACTTTGCCAACCCCTAAAACATCTTGAGAATCCTTTAAATCAGACTCTGCGGCAGAAAGCTCTTTTTGAATCAAATCTTTTCCTATTTCGGCTTTAATAAGTTTGTTCTTCTCGAGGCACCTTTTAAAATGATAATCCATCTATCCCTTCCTCCACAAAACAATCCCCTTTTGAATGCGTTCATATAAAGGTTTATCTTTATCTTCCAACAGCGAAAAGTCAATAGGGCTAAAAATTAAAACTTGAATTTCTCTATCCAATTTCTGGTTCCTAATGAGCTTACGTATCTTATTTTCTTCGTTAGATACAATTGCCAAATCGATATCACTATCTTGTGTATCAATGCCCTCAGCACAACTGCCAAAAAGAATAACCTTGTCCGTTAAAGGATTTAGTTTACCGATAAGGCCATTTAGCTGTGAAATAACCTGAGTAATCTTAAATTGCCTGGCAAGAGGATTTTCTAAATTAAGGCTGTAGAAATTCATATTGCCTTTTTTCGTTAGCGCCACCATATCTTCCACAAGCAAGTCTTTTAAACATTGATTGGCAGAGCCAACACTGATTAAAGCATTTTTAGCGATTTCGCTTTCGTACAGCGTCTCTCCGGAATGCTTTGCAAGATATTTCAATACAATCTGTTCTGATTTTGTCAATTCCATCTCTGGCTCCTCTGTAGAAATGATTATGAATTGCTTTTCAAATATTTGAAAGCATTTTCATTATATCAAAGGACCTTTTAAAGTCAAGAAACATTAACTGTCGCCTTCAGTCACTATTAAGGTTAGGATTCACTATCGAGGTTTTTCACTATCGAGTTTCACTATTGAGGTTGGACCTCAATATTTTCTTTCCAATTTTTATTGAGGACTCGAACTCACAGGATAAACCAATCTCTATTCTCACAGCGGGTTAGAACACATCGAAAATGTGTAAGGGAATCTAAAATAAAGGGCTGAAGGATCTCATGGAATCCTTCGTCGCTTCGCTCCTCAGGATGAGGGGTCGAGAAACTACCCGATCCCTCATTTATTCAAATATAATGTTTGAGTGGGATAAGCAAACTCAATGTCCCTGGCTTCGAATTCCTTCTTGATAGCAAAATTAATCTCCTGTTGAATATCCATATATTTATTATAATCCCTGCTCATAACATAATAGACAACTTCAAATATCAGGCTAAAATCTCCATAGGAAAAAAAGTGCGCGCGGTCAAAGGTTGTATCCTTAACATCCTTGATAATCTTTTCAATTATCCCGGGCATGACTTTTAACTGCTCAAGAGAAGTTTGATACGTAACGCCAAGCTTAAAAACAACCCTTCTTTTCTCCATCCTTTTATAGTTACGCACCCGGGAGCTGGTAAGGTCGGTATTAGAAAGGATTACTTGCTCTCCACCAAGGCTGCGTATTCGTGTAGTCTTGATTCCAATATGTTCAATCGTACCTAAATATTGGTCTAATATGATAAAATCTCCAACCTCAAATGGACGGTCAAATAATATA
>JABMQK010000059.1 GCA_013203265.1 bacterium
CTGGTGGCCGACATCCCAGACAATTTTGTCCTCAGGAGCATTCAGGCAATAATGCAAAGTGATAGTTAAATCTACGGCGCCTAAACTAGAAGCTAGGTGTCCGCCCGTCTTAGAAATTACAGATATAATTCTTTGTCGAACCTCTTGGGCTAATTTGGGAAGTTTCTTTACGGAGAGATTTTTTAAATCCTTTGGGCTATTAATCTTTTCCAGCATAATCTTTTTCTTTAAAGGGTTTGACTCCTACATTGCCGCTTTTATCTTTGGAACAAATCTGAATCTTCTTCTGGGCTTTATTGAGTGAATCCAAACACTGCTTGGATAGAGCCATACCTTCTTGATATTTTTTGATAGCCTTATCTAAAGAGATATTGCCGGCTTCCAATTCTTCAACGATATACTCCAGTTTACGCAATGTTTCTTCAAACTTCATCGTCAATCCTTTCGACTATACTCGAAAAACTACCTTTATGTAATCTTGTATTTATACATTGGCCTACTTTCAAAAATTTAGCATCTTTTAATATGTCATAATCAGGCAGTCCTGAAGTTATGCTATACCCGCGGCTTAAAATGCTCAAAGGATTTAAGGCCTGGAATTTAGCGATCTCTAATTCAAACTGTTTTCGCTTTTCTTTTAAGACGAGGCCGAGGTTACGCTTCAAAGAATCTATTAAATCATCTAACCTCTGTTGATGCTGGGGAATAAAATCTTTCAAGCTGCGATTTAGCTGGAGCATACAATCTCTGATTCTTTGATAAAGATCTCTCTTTTGCGGGATAACTAATTCCGCCGCCCGAGAAGGTGTGGACGCGCGCACATCACTGACAAAATCGGCTATGGTATAATCTGTCTCATGGCCTACCGCCGATATAATAGGAATCTGCGACTTAAATATGGCGCGTGCAACCGCCTCTTCATTAAATGCCCACAGGTCTTCAATGCTACCACCGCCCCTGCCTAAAATTATCACATCAGTATCCTTATTAGTGTTAAAATATTCTATCGCCTCTACTATTTCTTCTTTGGCTCCTTTACCCTGAACTCTTACAGGATAAATTGTCACCACAAAATTCTCAAATCTCTTCTCTAATACATAAATCATATCCCTGATAACCGCTCCGGTTGGAGAAGTAATAATACCTATAATCTTAGGCAAAAATGGAAGGGGTTTTTTATGCTCAGCGTCAAAAAGGCCTTCTTTTGACAGCCTCTCCTTTAACTGTTCAAATGCCAGCTGAAGGCTCCCCTTGCCCCTAGGTTCAATTAAATTAATATATAGCTGATAAATACCGCCCTGTTCATAAACACTCAATCTTGCAAATACAACTACTTTAAGCCCGTCTTTTAATTGAAATTTAATCCCTAAGGACTGCTGCCTAAACACAACACACCTAATTTGGGAAAATGCGTCTTTAAGCGTAAAATAAATATGCCCACTCGACGGTTTTCGCAGATTAGAAATTTCACCCTCAACCCAAACTACACCTAATGTATTCTCTAAGATGAGTTTAATGTCTTTGGTCAATTCACTAACTTTTAAGATTTGTTTTTCTTTAAGCATGTCTTAACAATCTCATCAATCAATAATCTATCTTCTTCCTTTAAATTGACGAATTCTATGCCGGTATCAAAAGGATCAACGATATCCTTACCTACCTGGCCACTGTGCACAACCCAGACTACTGTACCGTCGCATTTTATCTGTTTCTGTTCATTCTCTAAATCTATCTCTATCTCTACGGGACTAAATCTGCCTATCTCTTTAGGCAGCATAACACATATCCCCCCACAACCTATATTTTCCGTCTTTGTATGAAATGTATTGGAATCTTCCTTGCTTCTAATTTTTACAACACAAGGATAATTTGCGCGTGGGAATATACGTTTATCTATTCCTTGCCAAGTCATAGTACCTCCTTTAATGAGACCACAATTTACGGAGTGACAACGTCCGCCGAAGGACGGATCAGCCTTCTGAGCCAAAGGCTCATCAGCCTTGGGCTGAGGCTGAAACGTAAATTGTGTGGTCGAATTAAACCCCCACACCAATTATCCTTTTAGCATCTCGTTCTACCAATTGGTGTGGGGGTCAAGTTCAAACTTATAACTTAGTCCTTCGATAAACTCAGGACTAATCCTGGGCGAAGTCGAAGGATCAGCTTTCCGCCAAATCTTTGTGGCGGACACTATCGTTCGCTAAGTTATGTTTTCACTTAACCTCCTGATTACTCCTATCCTTCCAGCCTCTCATTTACTCTCTTTATAGAAATTCCTTTTCCGGTTTTATCGTCGATCTCTACAATAACACCCTGGAGCCGAACATCCTGCGTGCCCAATTCAAACCTAGCAGGCATTCCCGTAAGGAATCGCTCAATTACCTTCTCTTTTTTTCGGCCGATAACCGAATCAAAAGGACCACTCATCCCTACATCCGTAA
>JABMQK010000060.1 GCA_013203265.1 bacterium
ATGTTCAGCAATACGTCTATCCAAATTATTAGTAAAACCATAATAGAGTTTATTTGTTCTGATACTCTTTAAAATATATACATAATACATAGCTGGGTGTGGGGTCAAATTCAGACAAACAATTTATGTTCATTATATTCCATAAATTGTGCCTTCATTTGACTCCTTAATCAGGGTAAGTCCTATTAGAGAACTTATTTCTCCAGCGGTTTGTGCTAACAGCGGATTTCTTTAGCGGGGGAAAAAATTATTTAGACTTTATAAATGACTCTATTCTTTCAAAGGCTTGCTTTAGGTGGCCTAGGCTTGAAGCATAGGAAATTCTTATAAAATCTCCATAATTCTCTCCAAAAGCTGTGCCTGGTACCACCGCTACTTTTTTCTTCTTTAATAACTTATTAGCAAACTCTATTGAAGACAGACCTGTCTTTTTGACGCAAGGAAAGACATAGAATGCGCCTTGTGGTTTTATGCAGTCAAGGCCTATCTCACCTAGCCTCTCTAAGACATAATCCCGCCTGCGATGATACTCCTTCTTCATTTCCTCGACAGATTTAGCGCCGCTATGTAAAGCTTCACAAGCAGCCATCTGTGAAGTAATCGGCGCGCACAACATCGTATATTGATGGATTTTCGTCATTGCAGAAACAACTTCTTTCTGGCCACATACAAAACCAACTCGAAAACCCGTCATAGCATAACCTTTAGAAAAACCATTAAGATAGATAACACGCTCTTTTATATTCTGCCCTAAGGTTGCAAAGGGTGTGTGGCGAAAATCATAGGTCAGATCATCATAAACCTCATCACAGATAACGAGCAGATTGTGCTTTAGAATAACCTCACTTAGGCCCTTTAATTCTTTCTTTGTGTAAGAGATACCCGTGGGATTGGAAGGGTAATTGATTAAAATTCCCTTCGTCTTCTTGTTACATTTCTTATCCAAATCTGCGGGCCTTAATTTAAATCCTGATTTTTTTGTGTCGATATAAATCGGTATCCCTCCCGCCAGGCTAACTACCGGGCCGTAAGAGACATACGAAGGTTGAGGAATAATTATCTCATCTCCAGGATTTATAATCGAGCGTGCTGCCAAATCTAGGCCTTCGCTCACCCCGACCGTAATTAATATCTCGTTATCCGGATCGTAATCTAATCCATATTTACGCTTAAGGTGCCGGCCGATATATAACCTTAATTTATAAAGACCCTTGTTAGAGGTGTAAGAAGTATAACCCTGTTCTAAAGAATAAATAGCAGACTCCCTTATCTTCCAGGGTGTGACAAAATCCGGTTCGCCCACCCCCAGAGAAATCACATCCTCCATTCCTAAGACGAGGTCAAAAAATTTCCTTATCCCTGAAGGAGCTAAATCCTGAACTTTATTTGAAATTATATTTCTCATTGCCTCTTCTCTAATCTGTACAATATCGTGCTTAATACGAAATAGCAATCCTCTTATTCTTTTCTCTACGTTTTAACACCACTCCGTCTTCTTTATATTTTTTTAGTAAAAAGTGTGTGACTGTGCCGCGCACGTTCTCCATAGGAGAAAGCTTCTCTGCTACAAAACTTGAGACCGTATGCAAATCTTTTCCCTCCACCACCAATAGAAGATCATACGTTCCAGAGACCAGCGTACAACTCGTTACTTCCGGAAATGAATATATGCGTTCAGCGATACGGTCGAAACCCAAATCTTTCTGCGGAACGATATTTACCTCGATAAGCGCGCGCACTTCTCTAGAACTATCCTTTATCAATTCTTTATTGATTACCGTCTTATATTTTAATATTACTCCGTCTTTTTCAAATTTCTTAATCTTCTTCTTGACCAGATCCTTTTTTAATTTCGTCAATTTTGAGATATCTCCAGCGGTCGTGCGTGCGTCTTTCTCTAAAATCTCTAAAATTGTATCCATGACTACCTCCTTTTAATGAGCGCATCACTTATGGAACAAAGTAAACATAAGTGATCCGCGCGAATTAACCCCACACCCAGCATTTTCATAATATAGCTGGGTGTGGGGTCAAATTCAGCCAACAAACTTAGCTTTCCGCCAAAAAAATTGGCGAGATCTCGCCAAATTGCTTTAAGCAATTTGGCGGACACTAACGTTCGCTAAGTTTGGGCTTCATTTGACAAGCCTTCACGCACACCCCGCAAATATACTGGCCTACAATATTCGACCTTTGAAACTCCTTTAACTTTTCAAAGCAAAGTGAGTGTTTAAAATCTTCTTTTTTCTCTTGGATTGCGCCGACGGGGCAAACCTTAACACAATCATAAC
>JABMQK010000061.1 GCA_013203265.1 bacterium
AACTATGAAAGCCAACTTCATCAATTAGTAAAAGAGTTAAATTTAGAAGATAGAGTAAAGTTTTTAGGAATGCGTTTTGATATACCTAAGATTCTAATGGATTCAGATATGTTAGTTTTGTCTACACGGTTTCCTGAGGCATTCGGCCGTGTTATTATTGAGGCCGGGGCTGTGGGTGTGCCGGTATGTGCACCCAATATAGGTGGAATAGGTGAAATCATCGAAGATAGAAAAGATGGATTATTATTTTCTTGCGCAGATGAGAATTCAATGGCCAAGGCTATTATTACAATGCTGAGTAATTCGGATTTAATGCAGCAATGCAGAGAGAATTTACGAAAAAAAGTAGAGGATAAATTTTCTTTAGGGAGCATGACCAAGAAAACGTTAGAGTGCTATAGATCGGTACAAGAGAGAAAAAATATTTTGGTTATTAAATTGGGAGGATTAGGGGATTTAATCTTAGCAACCGCGAGTCTTAAGATGCTACGAAGAAAATTTCCTAGAGCAAAGATTTCTTTGTTGATATACGATAATCTCCAATCTCTATTTAAAAATTGCCCTTATACAGATGAGATAATTTTATTTAATCGCAAAAAAACTAATTTTTCGGAATTATTAAATGGTTTAAAACAGAGGCGTTTTGATTTATCCATTGATTTTAAAAACAATTATTTAACTCATTTGATAGCATATTTAGCTCGAATTCCTTATCGCTACGGTTTTTCTAGAGGTCTAACAGGTTGTTTATTAAATTATGCTGAAGCATTACCCAGAGATTTATCCGAAGAGCCTGTAAAACAGCAATATCGAGTTTTAAAAAAGTTAGGGATTTCGTCTTTCGATGATACGCTCCAACTCTGGCCTAATCATCAAGATGAAGATTCCATAGACGGTATTTTAAAAAAAAGAGGGGTATTGAGAAGTGATAAGCTTATCGGTTTAGCAATTGGTGCAAGTCAGGAGTGGCCAACAAAAAATTGGCCCGTAGAGAATTTTTCTAAACTATCACTTTTGCTTATCCAACAGGGACTAAAAGTAATTTTATTAGGAACAAATTATTTAAGAAAGAAAGTAGAAAAGTTTCCAAAACATAAAAGTATTGTAAGTTTTGTTGGGGAGACGAATTTAAATCAATTGGTCTCCTTGATTAAAAGATTAGACGTTCTGATAACACCCGATAGCGCACCGATGCATATTGCTAGTGCCACTGGAACTAAGATTATAGCTTTATTTGGCCCTACTAATCCCAAAAGACATGTACCTCCGGCAAAAGAGTTAGAAGTTTTAGTTAGTGATCTCGATTGTCAACCTTGCTATAAAAGGCAGTGTAAAAGTAGAGAGAAATTAGCCTGTTTAAATAAAATTGAAGTAGAAGAAGTTTTAAAAACAGTAATTAAGATTTTAAATAAAGTTTAAAGTTTCCCAACAATACTACTTAAATGTTTGATGAGAAGGCGATAGTCTATGAAGATAAGAGCTTACTTGTTGTAAATAAACCCTCAGGCATGCTTACTGTTCCCACGCCAAAAAAAGAAAAACATACCCTTACTAGTTGTATCAAAAATATCTTTGAGAAAAGAGGATTTGATATAGAAATATTTCCTTGCCATAGGTTAGATAGAGAGGCATCAGGATTAATTATCTATGCCAAAAATAGAGATATCCGACATAAAATTACGAGTCAGTTTAAAAATGGCCAGGTTAGAAAGAAATATATAGCTTTTATAGATGGTTTAATAAAAAAGCCTAAGGGGACGATTAGTTTTGCAATTGAAAATAAAAGGGCTATTACAAAATATAAATTGCTACAAAGAAGAAAATATTATAGTATAATAGAGGTCGAACCGAGTACCGGCAGGACTAATCAGATTAGGATTCATTTTAAGATGGTCGGCCATCCGCTCTTAGGTGAAAGAAGATTTGCTTTTGGTAAGGATTTTAAGATTAAGTTTAGAAGATTAGCTCTGCATGCGAGCGAGATTCAATTCAGGCATCCTTTAAATGATAAAGTCTTAACTATTTCTTTAAGATTACCTGATGATATGAATAGATTGATAGGTAGCCTAATGAAGCCTAAGTGTATGGAATGAAGCGTCCGCCACAAAGCTTTGGCGGATTCTATAAATTATGAGTTTACTAGAGGGAGGTGTGTTATGGAAGAGAAATTGATTGGTAAGATAGCACATTACTATGGGCATGTCAACGTGGGAATAGTTGAACTTAAAGATGTTTTAAAAGTTGGTGATATGGTTCATATCAAAGGCCATACTTCAGATTTCACGCAACAAGTTTCATCTATGCAGATAGAGCATGCGATGGTCAATGAAGCTAAAGTCGGTGACTCAGTAGGCATAACGGTCGATCAGAAAGTTCACGAACACGACTCAGTCTACAAGGTCGAATGAGGATACCCGTCAAAATCTTTGGCGGATAGGTGACTTAACTTCGCTTTTTCGCTTTTGCTCGTTAAGTCACATGTTCATTAAAACAAGGATTAAATTGTGGAGATCGTGCAAACAGAGACAAAAATAAGACAACTATGTGAATTTGGCCAGAGCGTTTGGCTTGATAATATAAGTAGAGCGATAATCAATAATGGAGAGTTAAACAAGTTGATTGACCTTGGGGTTACTGGTGTAACTTCTAATCCCACTATTTTTGATAAAGCGATTAGCGGTAGCTTAGATTACGATTATAAGATAAGAGAATTTAAAAATAGAGGTTTGAATACTTTTGAGATCTATGATGAGTTAACAGTCAAAGATATTCAAGACTCCGCTGATTTATTTCAGCCGATATTTAAACAAACCAATGGATTAGATGGTTATGTTAGTTTAGAGGTCAATCCTCTACTTGCGCACAAGACCGAAGAGACGGTTCAGGAAGCAAAGAGGCTGCATAAAAAAGTAAATAGGCCAAATGTAATGTTTAAGATTCCTGCAACAGATAATGGCTTACAGGCGGCGAGGATACTACTCTCTGAAGGAATAAATATAAATTTTACCTTGATATTTTCTTTAGAGCAGTATATGCGCACAGCCCATACTTTCATAAAAGGAACACAAGATTTCTTAAAAGCAGGTGGAGATTTAAGAAATATTTCTTCGGTAGCAAGTATTTTTGTTAGTAGGCTGGATACCTCTATTGATAGGCTAATAGATGAGGATTTAACCAGA
>JABMQK010000062.1 GCA_013203265.1 bacterium
AATTACAGGTGAAGGTGATTCGAGTAAAAAAAGAGTTGTTTTGGCGGTAACAGATTCGCGTTTTATTATGGGTTCTATGGGTTCGGTAGTGGGTGAGAAGATTACTCGCGCAATAGAATATGCTACGGAAAATAGATTGCCACTTCTTATTGTTTCTGGCTCTGGCGGTGGGGCACGCATGTACGAAGGTATGTTTTCTTTGATGCAGATGGCTAAAACAGCAGCAGCCCTGTCTAGGCACCATCGAGCAAATTTACTTTTCATCTCTATATTAACAAATCCTACATTGGCTGGGGTAATGGCTTCATTTGCAGGGCTGGGAGATATTATTATCGCTGAACCCAGAGCGTTAATTGGATTTACTGGGCCACGTGTAATTGAACAGACCATTAAACAAAAACTACCTCAGGGGTTTCAACGTTCTGAATTTATGCTTGAGCATGGTTTGATTGATATGATTACTCATCGTAAGCAACTTAAAGAGACAATTACGAATATATTAGATTATTTAAGTTGACAGAAGTCGATATTCATATATAATATGCTTTTATTTATATGATCAATTCCAAATTAGCCGGTATTAAAAATTCTAATTCTTGATAGGAAGATATGGCTCAAGTTAATTTAGTAAATGTTTCTAAAATCTATCCCGTAAAGGTTTGTGCGGTAGATAATATTAATCTTGCCATAGAAGATTTGGAATTTCTTGTTTTAGTCGGTCCGTCTGGGTGTGGTAAGTCGACTACTTTGCGAATGATCGCTGGATTAGAAGAGATTACAGAAGGCAGTATTTATATCGGCGACCGATTAGTGAATGATGTTCCAGCCAAAGACCGCAATATCGCAATGGTATTTCAAAATTATGCTTTATATCCACATATGACTGTTTTTGAAAATATGGCATTTGGTTTAAAATTAAGACGTTATCCTAAGAGTGAAATAATAAAGAGAGTTAAAGAAGCCGCAGAGATATTAAGCATAAAGCCATTATTAGATAGGCGTCCTAGACAGTTATCCGGTGGAGAGAGACAACGCGTGGCGGTCGGTAGGGCAATTGTCAGAAAGCCATTAGTATTTTTGTTTGATGAACCATTAAGTAATCTAGATGCAAAATTGAGAGTTCAGATGAGAACAGAAATACGCAAATTACATCGAAGACTTCATACAACAATGATTTATGTAACTCATGATCAGACTGAAGCTGTGACTATGGGGGATCGGATTGCTGTAATGCGCGATGGCGTTACACAGCAAGTCGCCGATCCGACTACAATTTATGATAAGCCCGCCAATAAATTTGTTGCTGGTTTTATTGGTAGTCCACCAATGAATTTTATGATTGGTAAGATTATAAAGACAGATGGCAGTTTGTATTTTAACGAAGGAAGATTTAGGGTTAAGGTTGTTTATGAGATGTTAACCAAGTTAGAACCCTATATTGATAAAGAAATAACTTTTGGCATACGTTCGGAAGATATCTATGATAAGCTTTTTGTTTCTCAGGCCCCACCAGACAATGTTGTCACCGTTACATGTGAAGTTGTAGAACCTATGGGTTCAGAGGTTTATTTGCATTTGACCACCGGAAAACATTCTTTTATTGCCAGGGTGGGTGCACATGATCGCCCTGAGATAAATCAAGATATGGACCTAGTATTTGACATGAATAAGGTGCATTTCTTTGATCAAGATACAGAAAAGACAATTATTTAAAATAGGCATTCCTTCACTTCTTGTTTTAATCCTCTTACACGCCGCCTCATTTGTTTTTCTTTTTAAAAATTCTTTTATTTTTATTTTTTGGACATATACATTAGTATTATCGATCTCTTTTTTTATTTATCAAAATAATAGAAAAGCGATTGGTTTATTGGAAATAAAGAAACAAGATTTATTGGAGAAAATTAATCTCTTTGAGGAAACCATCAAGAAAGAGAAAGCAATAATAATTTCTCTGGATAAAAAAAATTCCAGATATGCATTGTTAAAACAGACTTTGGATAAATTCAACCATAGTCTTATTTTGGAACATGCAGGAAGAAATATCGCTGAAGAGACTTTTGGGTTATTTGATGGCTACGGAAGCACGCTTATCTACTTGTTAAATCAAGAGAACAATAATCTCGATATTCTGTCTACAAGAAAAATAAATCCCCAGTTAATAATAAAGGAGAAACACGGTGATCTGTTTGATGAGTGGGCATTAAAACATAGTCGGGCCTTGTTGATTGAAGATACTAATAAGGATTTTAGGTTTGATCCTGAGCGAATAAAGAAAGAAATTTCACGTCATGTAGGTTCAATTATTATATCCCCCTTAATGACCCCAAATAGGTTTCTGGGACTTTTAAGGATAGAATCTCAACAACCTGCAAGATTTTCTTCCGATGATTTAAGATTTTTGTCTACGGTAGCAAATCTTGCCAGCATATCTTTAGATAATTCGCTTTTATATGAACATACCGAAGAATTAGCTATAAGGGATGGTTTGACAGGTTTATATCTTAGAAGATTCTTAAATGAGCGCGGTAAGGAAGAGGTAAAATATGCCTTTAATCAGAATTCTGATTTATCTATCTTGATGATCGATATAGATCATTTCAAGAATTATAACGATAAATTTGGGCATCGTTCTGGCGATATTGTTTTGATGCATATTGCGGATTTGCTTAAAGGAATCTTTCATGGCCAGGATTATGTTGTTTCTCGATTTGGCGGTGAAGAATTTGTTGTATTGTTACCAAAGACGAAGAAGACAAAGGCAGTAAAATTAGCCGAGAATCTCAGAAAAGGGATACAGGATGGTTTTATAATTTTACGTCGTTCTCCCGTTAAAATTACGGTATCTATAGGAGTTGCAACATACCCTGTCGATACGGATTCTTGGCTGGATTTAATTAGACAGAGTGACACAGCTATGTATAGAGCTAAACAAGAAGGGAGAAATAAGGTTTGTTCGCTATGATGTATATAATTTTTGTCTTAACCCTTATAGCATTCATTTTACTGTTAAAGGATAAAGTAGAGAAGAAATATCATTTAGCTTTTAATGATTTTGTTGATTTAGAAGATAATTTTAAGGATTTAGTGTTGAAAGAAAAACAGATAAAAGAAGAAAATTTTAAGAAAGAGGAAAATTTAATTAGAATAATGAATCTCTATGAGTTCACAAAAGAGATTTGTGAATTTTTAGATGAAGATAAGATTTTTTCAAACTTTAAGAAAGGATTGAGAAAATTTATACATTTTGACGAGTGTAATTATTTAGATAGCATCGAGTCTCAAAAGGATTCAAATAATCTTGAGATTATTC
>JABMQK010000063.1 GCA_013203265.1 bacterium
GAATACGTTCTTTTCCATATTAAGCTACTTGAGCAAAAAGCACAATTATAAGGACATCCTCTACTGGTATAGAGAACATCTGCCGGAGTTTCTTCTAAAACCTCTGCTTTTCTTGAATACGAAAAAAAATTGGTAAGATGTCTTGCTGGAAATGGCAACCTATCTAAATTAGCAATTCTTTCAGCAGAAACAATTTTTTTCTTCAAAATACAGCTACTACTTTCTAAATCTTTTAGGAGATTTTTTAACGCTATTTCTCCTTCTCCCAAAATAACAAAATCTACAAAAGTATAAGAAAGAACCCTCTCTGGAAACAAGCTAGGGTGCGGGCCACCCAAAATGACAATTATTTTATTATTTAAGTCTTTTATATATCTAGCTATATTTAATGCTTCCTCTATTGTTAAAGAATTAGCATTTATGCCCACATATTTAAACTTATTATCCACACACATCTGCGCTACTTCATGAGCTGATCTCTTCTCTAAATAATTATCCAAAATAGAGACGTTCCACCCACTTTCCTCAAGAGTTGCCCCTATAGAACCAATTCCTAAAGGGAACCTTGGTTTAATCCAAGATGTAGTTGAAACTGGAAATTTTATATATAAATCATCTATTCTATTAGCTACTACTAAAAGTATTTTATTTTTATTTAACTTATCTGTCATAGCGCAAATAGATTATTTTCTTTACTAGGCCAATACTAGAATGAAACAGTTCGCCATCTATCCTCTTTAATGCTCCAATATAAACAACTATTCCAAATAGCAATATCATAATTAACTTCATTATGCTTAAAGTTGTACTAAAATCTTCACATGCATAAATTAATGGAGAAATCAATAAAAACATAATAATAGTCGCAATTAATGGTGATTTTGTGCATTTCCATAAATAATTATACGGTAACTTTAATAACTTAGCGGTTATCACAATATAAAGTGGAGCAAAAACAAATCCGACTGAAAATCTAGCTAGACAAAAAGTTAATAATCCGTGTGGTGCAGCTAACAAGAAAACGGGAATGCAATAAATTAATGAAGCTACATGAAATTTAGGCATTATATCTGCTCTCCCTAAGGCTTTATATAAAACAGGATGCATGTCCAAAATATAACCTAATCCAGGCATTATAGCAAGAATCCTTATAACAGTATCTATGCCTCTCCATTTATCCGAGAGAAAAATTCGACTTAAAGGAGTAATCGAGAGAAAGATAATAACGCTTAATGGAAGTATTATACAAGCCAAAGTCTTTGTTATCCTGATAAAAGACTCCTTTAATTTCATAGAATCCGATTGAAGCTTACTAAAATAACTAAATGCTATTGGTAATACGGCCCGAGGAAAAATACCTAAGATTAAAATTACAACACTATATCCCATAGCATAAATACCTAAGTCTTTCATTCCTAAAAAATAACCTACTATAGCATTGTCTCCCCAAGAAAGGAACCATAACTGAAAGGACTCTATCATGATAAATATACCAAACGAAAACAACTCGAGACTTAAGGCAAGGTTATATTTGTAATTTGGTCTCCAAGGACATAATATCCATAATAATAAAAGTCTAATTGCACTAGAAAATAAATACCCCAAAACTAGTGCCCAAATTCCAAATCCTTTGAATGCCAAGAAAACTGATATTATTAAGTGAGTGAAAGCTGATATAGAAATGACTAGGAAATTTTTTTTAAAATCAAATTTCTTCAGGAGTAAAGAATAATGTGTTACCCCAAGAGCGTACAATAATATTTCTAAACCCAAGATCCTTAAAATATTAGCTATTTTTGGTTCCTGAAAGATTAAAGAAAACCATCTAGCAAAGAAAAGAATAAATATATATGCTACGATTCCCAAAAATAAATTATTCAAGAATACTGCATTTGACACCTCATGCTTTTCATCTTGCCTTTGAATTAAAGCTTTTCCTAAGCCTGCCTCTCCAAAGATCTTTGCAAAACTTATGATCAAAAGAGCAATTCCTACAACGCCAAAGTCTTCTGGTGCTAATAATCTTGCTAATATTAGAAAGGTTAGTGGCTGAATAAGAGAAGATAACACATCTGCAAAAATAGTCCATTTTACAGAATTAACAGCTAAATTATTTAGGCTATTAATTTTCATGGAATTCCTTAACTTCCAATGATCCAAATTGTCATTTTATACTCTATTTCTTTAGGAGTGAAATTATAAGAATTTTCTCGGGCTACCATAAGTTTATTATGCACTTCAAGAATTTTTGCTTTGATTTGACGCCACTATATTCTCTTAATCTTATTCATTAAACTAATAATTAGTTTAAGTAGAAAATTAGTGCTAGTTCGTTACCTGTGCTCTGAACCTGCCTCCCCTTTTTGAATGAAACAGAAGAAAAAATAGAATTCTTTTCCTTCTTAACCTTCTTTTTTTTGGGCAAATTTTGTGTGGGACAAAATCTGCCCACTAATTTTAAACTAGTATCAAAAAAATTGTCTTTCCAAAAACCCCCGTTTCTTATAAAGTTTCCGAACTTTGCGAAGCACCCTAGGCATTTGGAACGCAGCGAACCGCAAAGCCCGTGTTAGACAACATGCAAACATCTATATTTTTTTAAAGCATATAGTTATTCCGTTGCGAAATTCACTTGGAAGAATGCTACTTAAAATATTGTAAAGCTTATATTCAATTGTACCATTGGTAAAGTAGTTACAGATGGTATGCTCAACAAGCGTAAATCCTGATTGGTTTCCAATAGAAATAAGTTCGCCAACCGTATACTCGCGAAAGTGTCCAGGATTACTTCTAGTTTCACGAATCATTTCGTACGGATTTTTTCCTATAAACATCTTTAGTCTTTTAGACAAAGCACAAGCATTGGGCGTCTGAATAAACAAATATCTACCACTTTTTAACCACGTCGAAATACATTTAAATACAAGCACTGGAGAAGTATATAAATGTTCAATCACCTCAGCCAAAATAACTAAATCATGCTTTTCGGTCTTCGGCCACCTTTCTTGATATTGGGCATCATTAAGATTAAATTGAAAATGTCTGTCTTGTGGCCGAGGCTTAAATCTCGAAGCTTTAATTCCTAAGGTATTCACAATTGCTTCTGGTAAGGTTTTTCGCAAAATCTCAGTTTGGAAGCTTGGCCCTATATCAAGAATTTTTAGCGACTCATTGCGTAATGTGTCTTTAATTTCGCCGATAATCTTATCGATTTTCCTCAAAAGGAATTCATAGCGTCGGCAATGATATTGAAAATACATTTTATGCTCTTCGCCAAAATTCCAATTTTTAAAGTAGGTGAGAATATCTTCGGCTTTTCGCATATTGCTCATCTTTAATTTCTCTTTTTTTATTAACACAAGTTTGTTAATTTTCAACTTTCGAAATTAACTATTTTAAACTTTTCTTTATTTCATTAGAAACTTTAAGGAAATACCTGTCCCAGCAATATTCTTTTAAAATTTCTATATTTCTCCTTTGAGGGCTTATCAAAGCAATCTTTATGTTTTCAGCGAGACTATCTATATCAGGTTCACTAAAAAAAAGGGGGTTATTTTCCATAACAATGCGATCAATCTCTATTTCC
>JABMQK010000064.1 GCA_013203265.1 bacterium
CGCAGCCTTTTTGGATAATGCAATTTATCGTCATAAATTTAAATTCGATATGCACAAGATTAATTGGAAGAGGGTAGTTGACGTTAGCGACAGGGCACTGAGATATATTACTGTGGGGTTGGGCTCTAAGCAAGACGGTATCCCTCGTCAGGCAGGTTTTGATATTTCTGTAGCCAGTGAGATAATGGCTATTTTGGCGCTCACCGAAAATATTTTTGATTTAAGGAAGAGAATCGGTAGAATAGTTGTAGCGATGACAAAGGATGGCAAGCCGATTACTACAGAAGATTTAGAAGTCGCTGGGGCGATGACTGTTTTACTAAAGGATGCGATAAAGCCTACACTTATTCAGACTGTTGAAAATACCCCGGTACTCGTTCATGCAGGGCCATTTGCTAATATCGCTCATGGCAATAGTTCAATTTTAGCGGATAGGATTGCGGTTAAACTGAGTGATTTTGTTGTGACAGAGAGTGGATTTGGCGTAGATTGCGGGGCGGAGAAGTTCTTTAATATAAAGTGCAGATACAGCGGACTTAAACCTGACGCTGTTGTCTTAGTTGCTACTGTGCGTGCTCTAAAGATGCACAGCGGAAAGTTTAATGTTGTCGCGGGTAAGCCTCTGGATAAAGGACTTGTTTCAGAAGATTTAGAGGCGTTGCGAGAAGGATGTTCAAATTTAGAGAAACAGATTGAGAATATAAAAGTATTTGGTGTTCCTTGTGTTGTAGCAATAAATAAATTCTCGCCAGATACCAAAAGAGAGATAGAGCTTGTAAAAAAGATCGCCTTGCGAGCTGGTGCGGATAGTGTTGCCTTAAGTGAGGTTTGGGATAAGGGAGGAAGAGGTGGCGTGGCTTTAGCCAGAGCTGTTGTAAAAGCAGCCGCAAAGAAGAGTCGCTTCAAATTCCTTTATCCTAGTTCTGCAAAAATTAAGGATAAAATAGAGGCAATAGCAGAGAAGATTTACGGAGCAAAGGATGTTTATTATACACCACGTGCAGAAGAAAAGGTTAAACTCTACACAAAATTAAAGTACGATAAATTTCCTATCTGTATGGCCAAGACTCATCTTTCGCTTTCACACGATCCTGCGCTTAAAGGTAGGCCGAAAGGTTTTACTCTGCCGATAAGGGACATTAAGGCTTCTGTGGGTGCTGGTTTTCTTTACGCGCTTTGCGGAGAGATGCGTACAATGCCAGGGTTACCTACAATACCCGCTGGAACAAAGGTCGATATCGATAAAGAGGGTAGAGTAGTCGGATTGTTTTAGTAGATTAAATTCCCAATGACTAAATCCTAATGACGAATAAATTTCTAAATGACCAATGCCTAATTTATTTTTTGTTCATTAGTCATTGAATAATTTGAAATTTAACTTATGTATATTAACGAACCAATAGCGAAATATTTAGACGATTTGTCGGCAAAACTTCCTGCGCCGGGTGGCGGAAGCGTAGCTGCGTTAACAGGCGCCTTGGGTGTATCTTTAATTCTTATGGTCTTAAATTACACAATTGGAAAAGAGAAGTATAAAGAATTTGAGGAGGAGTTAAAAGGGGCATTGGAATCAGCTAAGGAATTAAAGAAGAAATTATCTACGTTAATAGATAGAGATGTTGAGGCGTATAAAAGGTTATCTGCAACTTTTAAATCTCAGGATGGCACGATTAAAGAAAAGGCCTTAAAAGATGCAGCGTGTGTGCCGATTGAAATTTGCAATTGTAGTTTTGAGGCGATTAAATTATGTCAGGAAGTAATGGATAAGGCCAATAAAAATTTAATAACTGATATTGGCGTAGCCGCAGAGTTGTTAGAGTCGGCGTTCAATAGCGCTGTATTTAATGTAGATATAAACTTAAAGAGTATAAAAGATAAAGACTTTGTTGTAAATGTGCGAAAGGCAATTGATCCTCAGAAGAAAGAGGTAGTAAAGATAAAGAAGGTTATTATTAACTATGTGAATAAGGAGTTGTAAAGATGGCAGAATTATTAAAAGGCAAACCAATCGCAGATAAGATAAAAGAAGATTTAAAAAAAGAAATAGAGGATTTGAAGTCTAAGTTTGGCAAGTCGCCGAAATTAGTAGCTGTGCAGATAGGAGAAAATTCATCCTCGGCTGTATATTTAAAAGCACAGATAAAGAATGCTGAAAATTTAGGGATAGAGTATGTTTTAAATACACTCCCGGAAGATACACCGCAGCAGGAAGTAGAACAGTTGATCGATGATTTAAATAAAGATGAGGATATTTCAGCTATTATATTACAGCTACCTGTTCCAAAACAGATAGACGCAAAAAGATTAGTAAACTTAATCGATTCTGTTAAGGATGCGGAAGGAATGCATCCTAGCAATTTAGGACAGGTTTTGTTGGGTAAGTGGAGTCTGGCACCTTGCACCGCGAGTGCCTGTTTAACATTAGTAGAATCAACAGGGATAGACTTATACGGTAAAGAGGTTGTGATTGTGGGGCACTCTGAGATCGTTGGAAAGCCTTTAAGCTTAATGTTGTTATCTAAGTTTGCAACTACGACCGTTTGTCATATTGGAACTGGTGAACGAGGAGTTTTACCTGAACACATAAAGAGGGCTGAGGTTTTGGTTGTGGCCGTAGGTAAAGCTGGTTTAATAAAAGGCGAGTGGATTAAAGAAGGTGCTATTGTTGTTGATGTAGGAATAAATAGAGTTGGCGATAAAATAGTTGGAGATGTTGAATTCCAAGAGGCCTCAAAACGTGCAGCACATATTACTCCGGTTCCTGGAGGCGTTGGCCCGCTTACTACGACTATGTTGATGAAAAATACAGTAGAAGCTTTTAAGGCGCAGAAAGCAAAAAAAATAATATAGGAGGATAAGATATGAAGATAAAAATATTTATAGTTTTATTTTTTGTAGCTATTCTTTTGACCGCTGGTTGTTCCATCGGGGGCAGATGGGAGAAATATTCATCAGCAGACGGGAGATTTTCTGTGCATATGCCTGGAGAGCCTATAGGCAATAAAGTTATTATAGACACAGATTTTGGTCGAACCTATTTATATATTTACATGCTTAATAAAAAAGATGATGATTTTGCATATTCAGTATCGTATTTTGATTATCCTTTGGGAGTTTTACAGGAAAAAACTATTGATAGAGCCTTAGATGACGCGCGGGATGGCGCTGTTGCAAATATTGGAGGGGTATTAGTCAACGAATCGAAAATTTCAATGGGAAAATATCCTGGCAGAGAAATTACTGTCGATGTCGCAAATGGAGTAGCGTTTGTTAAGATTAAATTGTTTTTGGCTAACAAAAGGTTATATCAGGTTACAGTAACTACTTCTAAAGAGAAATCAACATCAAATAATTTAAGAAGGTTCTTAAAATCATTTGAAATATTAGAAGAACAAGCAGTAAGAAGATAAGGCGATATGTCTTTTAGAGAAAAAATACAATCAGGGAAATTCGTTGTCACAAGTGAAATCGGCCCTCCAAAGGGGACAGATATTAAAGAGGCGCTGGAGGATGCCGAATTGATTAAAGATAAGGTTGATGCCATAAATGTTACGGACCTGCAGAGTTCTGTAATGCGCCTAGGTTCATTAGCAGTCTGTCGTCTATTAAAGGAAAAAGGAATAGAACCGATATTACAAATTACTTGTAGAGATAGGAATCGATTGGCGTTACAGTCAGATTTACTATCCGCCTCTGTTTTAGGTATAGAGAATGTATTGTTACTTACAGGGGACCATACAACATTAGGAGATCATCCTGATGCAAAGCCGGTTTTTGATTTGGATTCAGTGCAGCTCATTCAAGTCGCAAAGACTTTACAAGAAGGTAAAGATATGAAAGGTAATGAGCTAAAAGGTTCGCCTGAATTTTTTATGGGAGCGGTAGTTAACCCTGGCGCTGATCCTTTAGGGCCCGAAATTATAAAAATGGAGAAGAAAATAAAAGTTGGAGCGCAATTTTTTCAGACCCAAGCCGTTTATGACATAGATTTATTTAAGAAATTTCTCGACAGCATAAAACATATTAAGACCACAATTTTAGCAGGCATAGTTTTATTAAAGTCTGCAGGAATGGCAAAGTATATGAATGAGAATGTAGCTGGAGTTCACGTTCCAGATAATTTAATAGAAGAGATTAAATCCGTTCCTAAAGAGGATCGTAAGAAAAAGAGCGTAGAGATCGCTGCGCGTTTAATTAAAGAATTAAAACCTTTATGTTCGGGCATTCATCTTATGCCGTTAGGTTGGGATAAATTAGTCCCTCAAATTCTTGAAGCAGCCAGCCTGTAACTACGGAATTACAGAAAATACAGAATAGCTAATAGAATCAGGGAAAATATTTATAGTTTTCTGTAGGGCTATTTAATTAAATAATTTAATTCTTTGTTTAAGCGATTAAAATGAAGATTGCTATCACGGGTAAAGGTGGATCTGGTAAGACAACCATTACAGCCGGTTTATCTTTAATTTTTGACCAAGATAATAAAGAAGTTATCGCTGTTGATTGTGATCCGGATACGAATTTAGGATTAAGTCTTGGAATTCCCGGTGCTGAAAATATTGTGCCGATTTCTGAGATGAAAGAGATGATTGCAAAGCGCACAGGTGTTGAATCATTAGATAGGCCTCCCACATTTTTTAAAATAAATCCAAAAGTCGATGATATTCCAGATAAATTTTCTGTAAAATTGAATAACATTCGTCTTTTAGTAATGGGTAAGGTCGATAAGGCAGCTGGTGGCTGTATGTGTCCGGAAAATACTTTCATAAAGTCTCTGATTAGCCATTTAGTTCTTTCCAAAGAGCAAGTTGTAATTTTAGATATGGTTGCAGGAACTGAACATTTAGGACGGGCAACAGCCAGGTCGGTTGATGTCTTTCTTATTATTGTCGAACCCAACGAGATAAGTGTATTTACAGCATTACGAATTAAAAAATTGGCCAAGCAACTAGAGATAAAAAAAATATACTTTATAGGTAATAAAATTCAATCTAGAAAGGATAAAGATTTCTTGAATCAAAAAATAAATAATGATATCATAGGATACATTTCTTTAAACAAAACACTACAGAGCAATAGAGGAAAGTTCATCTTTGATAAACCGCTAAGTAAAGAATTCAGAGAGATTTATCAAAATTTAATTAGAAGTAATCCGTAAGAGATAATTTTATGAGGAGGAAAAAGTGAAACCGGAAGACAGAACAATAGATACAGCCAGTCAGGAGATGATAAGAAAGGCTGAAAAAGAAAATATAGAGATTGTTTGGGATAGGCATGATTTGATGCAGCCGCAATGCGGTTTTGGGCAACTTGGTATTTGCTGTAGGATTTGCAGTATGGGTCCTTGTAGAATAGATCCGTTCGGAGAGGGTCCGCAGACAGGAGTTTGTGGTGCCACTGCAGATACGATAGTAGCTAGGAATTTAGCAAGGATGATAGCTGGTGGAGCAGCTGCTCACTCTGATCATGGCCGTGATATAGCACATACGTTACTGCTTGCTGCTGAGGGCAAGGCCAAGGAATACAAGATTAAAGATCCCGAGAAATTAAAAGCAATAGCTAATATTTTTGGTGTAGATATTAAAGATAAAACTATTGAAAAGATTGCTCAAGAAGTAGGCGAGATAGCCTTGTCTGAATTTGGAAAACAGCACGGTGAATTGAAGTTTGTAGAACGCGCCCCTAAAAAACGTTTGGAACTTTGGAGAAAAATCGGTGTTGTGCCACGTGGTATTGATCGCGAAATAGTAGAGATAATGCACAGGACCCATATAGGCGTGGATAATGATTATAAAAATATTATTTTGCACGGGATAAGGGCTTGTTTAAGTGATGGTTGGGGTGGTTCTATGGTCGCTACTGAACTTTCTGATGTATTGTTTGGAACACCAGAGCCTATTCGCTCAAAAGTTAATTTAGGAGTTTTAAAAGAGGATTACGTAAATATTATTGTTCATGGTCATGAGCCAACACTTTCAGATATTATTGTAGAAGCCAGTAGAGATCCCGAGCTATTAGAATTGGCAAAAAAGCAGGGAGCTAAGGGGATTAATCTTGCTGGTATATGTTGCACCGCCAACGAGATATTGATGAGGCATGGTATTTCGATTGCAGGAAACTTTCTGCAACAGGAGTTAGCGATACTCACTGGTAGCGTTGAATTAATGTTGGTGGATGTGCAGTGTATTATGCCCGCTTTAGCCAGTGTGACTAGTTGTTATCATACTAAATTAATTACCACATCTCCAAAGTGTAAATTTCCCGGAATAACTCATATTGAATTCAAGGAAGAAAAGGCATTTGATATTGCAAAGAAGATTATCAAAGAAGGTGTAGAGAACTTTAAAAATAGAAATAAAGCAAGGGTAGAGATACCAAAAGAAGAAGTAGACCTTATTGCTGGATTCACTACCGAGAACGCATTTAAATTTTTAGGCGGTAAATACCGCTCTACATATAAGCCGTTAAACGAGGCGATAATAAACGGTAGGTTAAGGGGCGCTGCTGGTGTTGTGGGGTGTAATAATCCAAATATAAAACATGATTCAGCTCACGTGGCAATGGTTAAGGAGTTGATTAAACACGATGTTTTAGTGGTGCAGACTGGTTGCTCAGCTATCGCTTGTGCAAAACAAGGATTGCTTATCCCAGAAGCTGCTTTCCAATATGCTGGAAAAGGGCTGCAGGAGATATGTAGCGCTGTTGGCATACCACCAGTTTTACATGTTGGTTCTTGTGTGGATAATAGTAGAGTTTTAATTATTCTTTCTGAAATTGTCAAACACGGTGGATTGGGAGACGATATTAGTGATTTACCTGGTGCTGGCGCAGCACCCGAGTGGATGTCTGAAAAGGCCATATCTATTGGTTTTTATTTTGTGGCTAGCGGAGTGTTTACTGTCTTTGGCACACCCATGCCAGTTCAAGGTAGTGCAAATGTTACCAATTACATTACGAATGAACTTGAAGGTATTATAGGGGGAAAATTTGCTTTTGAAGTTGATCCCATAAAAGCTGCGCATATGATGATTGCCCATATTGACAAAAAGAGAAAGGATTTAAATTTAGGACCGGTGATGTATGAGTCAGACAGAGACGAAAAAGAGGAAACTCAAGTACGATCCTAACAAGTGTATTGCATGTCGCAGTTGTGAGATTGCTTGTGCCGTAGGACATTCAGATAGCAAAGATATCTATCTTGCTATAAGGGAGAAAAGCGTATCTTTGCCTCGAGTTAAAGTTTTTGCTTCGGGAGAAAGAAAAAATTTTCCTATCGCCTGTCGACATTGTGATGAGCCTAAATGTATTGAGGCTTGCATTTCTGGAGCACTAATTAAAAATTCTGAAACTGGAATTGTTGAATACGATAAAGATAAATGTATTGGTTGCTGGATGTGCGTTATGGCTTGTCCCTACGGTGCAATAAGACCGATTCCTAAGACTAAAAAAGTAATTCGTTGTGATTTGTGTCAGGACCAAGATAGTCCTCGTTGTGTTGAAGCTTGTCCTGTAAAGGCTATCATTTTAGAGGATAAATAAATCATGAAACACATTGTAATTTTAGGGAATTGTGC
>JABMQK010000065.1 GCA_013203265.1 bacterium
GACTAGGTTTTAGAATGGAAGATATTGGTCCTGTCGCCTACTCAGAGTTTGAGGGATATTATAGAATGACCGCGACAGAGACTTTAAATAATAACGAATCTAACTCTTCACCCATCGAGAAGAAAACTCCTCTAATCTTGGTGGTTGACGATGATGAAAGCACAAGGTTTCTTATTAAAAGAATTCTAGAACCTATAGGTTATTCTGTCCAGACAGCCGCTAATGGAAAAGAAGCCCTCGCTTTAATAGCAACATTAAAAGACGCAGGCAAAATTGTTGATTTAGTTGTCTCAGATATTGATATGCCAGTAATGGGCGGTATTGAATTGGTAAAGAAATTGAAGGATAAATACCCAGAATTGCCTATTTTAATAGTCACAGCATTACTAACTGAAGAGCGGATAAAGCAAGTTAAACAGCTAGAAAATGTTTTTGGAGTCATTGGGAAGCCTTTTGACTTAGATGAAATTTTAGATGTTATCAAAACAAAAATTTCTTCCTCGCCTTTAAATCAACATAAACCACAACGACTTCCTACCGTGGCAGGAGGAAGGGGAGTTGTGAATACCATTCTAGAGGCTCAACGAAAAAACAGCACCACCCCCGCTGTTGTTGGGTCTCTGGAAGGGGTTAATAAAATTGTAGCTGAAGGATTAAATATCGTATCCAGTCCTGTGCTTGATGCTTTAAAAGCAACACATCGCTTGGCCAGAGCTGACGCAATTTTTGGGGCGGCTGCGTCTTCTCTAATTGACGCAGGTCGTCAGGGAATTTCGTCCAGCCCGATTAAAATTATAAGACTATTAACATTTTCCTTAGCGTTTTATATCATTGCTAGCCTTTTATCAGGATGTGCTTCTTTATCTACAAAAAATGTTAAAAATGATACCGAGATTACAGCTTCGATAGCAGATAAGGCCATTGAAGAGGAAGTAGAAATGATACTAGAAGAAGTAAGAAATTATTCGAAGGAATCTGGGATAGTATTTTTTCATCAACTTGAGATTCCAGCTAGAGAATTAATTAAACTTGGACGACCAGCAGTAAGGCCGCTTATTAATGCTTTAAGTGATAAAAGTTTAGCTGTCCGCTCAGTAGCTGTTGTTGTTTTAGGAAAACTTGGCGACACTAAAGCAGTTGAACCATTGATTGAGAGATTAAACGATAAGGTTTGGCAAGTTCGCGATTTCGCATATCAAGCCTTAGAAAAATTAGGAGCTTTAACTACTGAATTAAAAGTTAGAAGATTTATCAAAGACTTAGACGATGATGAGAGTCAAATACGTTCTTTCGCAGCTAGAGCCTTAGGTAATCTGGGAGATGTCAGGGCAGTTCAACCTTTGATTGAAAGATTAAGTGATAAGCAAGCATTTGTCCGAAAATACGCAGCTGAAGCTTTAGAAAAATTAAGTGTTTTAACTAATGAGTTAAAAGTTAGAAGATATATTAATGACTTAAATGATAAATCTTATTATATACAATTCTATTCTAGGCTTATTGCAGCTAGAGCCTTAGGTGAACTTGGCGACAAGAAAGCAGTCAAACCATTGATTAAGAGATTAGGTGACGAAGATTCGGAAGTTCGCAAAGCGGCATATGAGTCTTTAGAAAAATTATGCGTATTGACTACAGAGTTAAGAATTAGGAAATATAAGGAAGATTTAAAAGATTCTGATCCAGCTGTGCGTAAAGCAGCAGAGGAGGAGTTAAAGAAGTTAAAAGAGACAGAATCTTCGCCTAAAGGCAAATCCAACAGCCCGATTAGAGAAGAGAACATAGAGCAGAAGTCAAAGGGCAGCTCCAGCCCAATAAAAATAAGAGAAGCGTATAGCGTGGAGCGTATAGAACATAGAGTTAACGGGTTAACATCTATTTCCTCAAGCCCAATGATTAAAAACTTGAGATCAACACATCGCTTGGCCAGAGCTGACGCAATTTTTGGGGCGGCTGCGTCTTCTCTAATTGACGCAGGTCGTCAGGGAATTTCGTCCAGCCCGATTACTCGAGAATCTTCACAAAATAAAAATAGCTCCTCAATTTTCAACAAAATCTTAAGAAAAGTTTTAAAATCAAGACAAGGTAGTGACTCGATGGCTTCTATCGAAGCGCAGAGAGCTGCTCTTGGAAATTTAAATTTAGAAGATATAAAAGGCAAAATCACCACTCTTAAATCCGAAGTCGAAGAAAAAGAAGATAAGTTAAATACGCAAGAGCTTTCTAATATCTGCATTGAGACCTTGGTGGTTGTGGAAGAAGCAATAAGGAAGGTAGCAAGAGAACAGGGTGAGAACTTTACGCAATTTAACAATCCTCAGCTTGAGAAGGCTGTTTCCATTCTGGATATGTTAAAGAATACAAAAGATAGTTCCAAGATTGCCAAGGTTATCTGGAAGATGGCTACAAGTTCCGGTAAAACAAAGATAACTGCATTTGATATAGCCTTGTTATTTGTGCTTAAAGACTACTTAAATAGCAAACTAAATATAAGCTATGAGAAGATTATCGCTACTACATGGAACGAACAAGCGGTAAGGCAAGATTTCGATGAGATTAAGCCCGTGCTTGAAGTGTTAGGATTAAAGGTTCATCGACACGTTAAAGATGAAAGTATCTCCGGAGATATTGATATAACTAAAAAGGTATATGATGCTTATGATGTCATATTTGTAGATTATCAGACTATCTTGGAAGATTGGGGACATACATGTACATTAAAGGATTCTCCGGTAGATCCAAAGAAATTGGCCATAGTTGGTTTAGAGGCAGATTTCTATATGTTCGACGATTTATTCACTCCTTTGATACTGCTGGGTATGTCTCAGGATGCGGATTCGTCTAATAGGATGAAAGAGATAGCAGCGATATATCAAAAGATTAAACTTGCTTATAAAATTGCCGAAGGCTTAGATATAGGAGATGATTTCAAGATTTTAGAAATAATAGGAGACAACCCTGCCAGGCATGAAAATGGCACGATTCAGGATAAGATTCACCATGATACCCACTATATTTATCTATCCGATGAGACAGCATTAGCGAGAAAAATAGTAAAGTATATTCCTAAGGGATATGAATTAGCGGATATAATGCCGCTTCTAAAATCATGCCTTAGCGTAAAGTATCTCTACAACGGAACCGATTATCAGAAGAAAGGCGATAAGATAGAATTGTTACATCAGGCCGTCGGCATAGGTCAGCCTATGCGCAAATTGAATGATTCTGTTATTTGGTATGCGATACATTTGAAGGAGGGATTATTAAGTTATGGCGAAATTAATGATATCGAAAAAGAACTCATATTCTCCGAAATACAAAAGATAATTCATTATACCAATTTCTATTCATTTATGAAGAATGTTAGTTTATTCTGGGCAGCTTCCGGGACAGTGGATGAAGCAGGCGCCAATATGCTTGGATTTCATGTCGTTAATGTCGATACAGAGGAGTTTAACAGACAGAGAAGTGAACATGTCGAAAAACAGGAGTTTATCTGCACAGCCGAAGATGTGGCGATAAGAGAAGCGATTGAGAACATAGAGCAATCCAATGGCGAACCGGTTGTTGTGTATAACGAAGATATCAATGTCCTATTAGGCCTACAGAAGCAATTAAGAGAAAGAGGAATTAAGGTTACGCTATTAGTAGATGCTGTGATGACCCAGGATGAGATTAAGAAGGCGGCGAAAGAAGCAGGTAAGAAGGGCAGGGTTACCTTGATAACAGCCGCTGTCAGCCGTAATACAAACTTCAAATTGGAAGAGGAGATTGCTAA
>JABMQK010000066.1 GCA_013203265.1 bacterium
TATGTACCTCCTTTAATGACGACATAATTTACGGATCCGCCATTGCTTCTTTGGCGGAGACGTAAATTATACATCGGAATTAAACCCCGCTCTTTTGGTAAGACTTGTCAAATTAAGTTCGCCCAAAAGGGCGGGGTCAACTCAAACTTATCCGCCAATGTTATGTGGCGGATGTTTTCGTTTGACCTCCTCTGATACCTATGAAATAAAAAATTTATTTGAGCTTCTGCTTAAAAACCATGTCTAAAGCGGTCCTTAAGTTTGCCTGGGTATCCGCAAAAGGGCTCAATTTAGGAATAAAAGCAGCTATGCCTAAGTCCATTCCGTCTCTTACATTTTCAGTCTCTGCCTTTGCGCTAAACATCAATACAGGCACATTACGATCGAGTATTCTTATCTTCTTTAAAAGATCGATTCCATTAATATCGGGCATCAAATAATCCAAAATAATAACATCAGGTTTCTTATCCGTAAATAAATCTAAGGCCTCTTTACCATTTGATGCAGATATTACTTGGTAACCCCACGATTCTATTCGTTGCGTCATAATTTCTACAAAATCAGTTTCATCATCTACCATTAATATCTTATTTTTTTTCATTTTTTACCTCTCTCTCCTTATTACTACCCCAACCACTTCTTAATCTTATCTAAAAGATCATTTGCTTCAAATGGTTTTCTGATAACATCATCTGCTCCTGCATCTTTGCAATTCTTTTCTAAATTATTTCCGCCTGAAGCTGAAACTATAATTATAGGGATACCTTTCGTACTGGAGTTGGCTTTCAAAGTTTTACACAGCGTTAATCCATCTACCTTAGGCATAATAATATCGAGAAGGACAAGATCTGGCTTATCCTGTTGAATTTTCTTTAATCCATCTTCTCCGTCGTAAGCCACAAACACCTCGTAGTTGTTGGCCATGAGTCTCATCTTCATCAACTGAACGAGTTCTGCTTCGTCTTCGATAAGTATTATTTTCTTTTTTACCATCATCCTCTCCCTCCTTACAGGGATGTTCCCCTAGTAGGACCTATTGGGATTTACCTCGTAATTGAACTACTATATTTTCAATCTCTGTTTTTAAGTCACTGTCCTTAACTAGATATCCAGTCGCACCTAACATCTTTGCTTTATTAATGCGGTCTTGTGTCGAAAAGACGGTCAGCATAAATACCGGCAAATTCTTATCTTGTTTTCTTATTATCTTTAATGTCGACATCCCATCGAGTAGGGGCATTAATATATCGAGCAAGACCGCATCAAGTTTATTGCTCTCTATCTTTTCCAACGCCTCTTTTCCATTAGAAGCAGTAATCACCTCACAGTCTAAAGACTCTAATCTAGCCTTCAACATCTCTATAAACATGGGTTCATCATCAACGAGCAATATTTTTAACTTAATCATTACCTACCACCAATTTCCGTAGACCTTATAGTTTTCTTAATTTGATTAACAATCCTTCTTCACTTGTGGCGTCATCAGGATAGGTAGCGCTACTGATGCTAATACGAATATTTTTAAGCCACTTCTCTTTAGCCCTTGATGAATAACCATTAATTACCTTTTCAATCCTCTTCCTTACAACTACGACGTCTTCTTTCCTTGTATTTAACAAAAGTACTAATAATTCGCCTGCTCCTCTTACTGCCATATCTGATTGCCGACGAAGGCAATCTTTAACTAAACTCTCAATCTCTCTAAGGAAATTATACGATTTATCATCACCTAATTCTTTTATCAACTGATCAAATTCAAAAACACTAAGAACCAACAATGATAGAGAAACTTTTTCACTTATCGCCTCTCTCATTTCATTATTAATGTACTCCTTAAACACTTCCTCTGTCTTCGTCTTGGGAATAACAAAGATAAATTTAGTGCCTTTGTCGAGTTTGCTCTCAACCTTTATGGTGCCTTGGTGCATTTCAACAAGTTGTTTGACAATGGCTAGGCCCAAACCTGTGCCTTTAGCTCCTGGCCCGGCTGTCCTGCCAAATTGCTGAAATTTACCAAATGCTTTAGGTAGATCTTCTTTGGCTATACCTATGCCACTATCAACAACAACTACCTCTATACTATTTTTCTTATCCTTTAACTGGACTCTTATTTTACCATTTTGCGGCGTATACTTTATCGCATTAGAAATTAGATTATTTAAAATCTGAATCACTTTATCTGTGTCTAAATAGATATTAATCTGTGTATCAGGAACAAAAAATCTCAAATCCTGATTCTTTTTATCAGGCTCCAATTTCCATCTGGCAGACGTATCCTTCATCACGCCACAGATATCTGTAAGAACCTTCTTCAGTTTCACCTTGCCTGCTTCTATCTTAGATATATCCAATAAATCATTTATAATAGTAGCCAGGCGGTCTATGTTATCTTTACTCATCTTAAGGATATCTTTCTGCTTTTCGCCCAACTTGCCTGTAACTTCATCTAAAACAAGAGAGATACCTTCTTTTGTGATGGATAGTGGTGTACGAAGTTCATGAGATACAGTAGAGACAA
>JABMQK010000067.1 GCA_013203265.1 bacterium
GGCGTAGCTCAGTTGGTAGAGCAGGGCTTTCGTAAAGCTCAGGTCGAGGGTTCGACTCCCCCCGCCAGCTCTTGAGATAAATCTTAAAACAAATCACTTATGTCTCGTTTCAGAAAAATTATAAAAAACAGAGATTTTTTATTGCTTTGGATTGGTCAGGTTGTTTCACAGTTTGGCGATCGGCTCAATCAAATGGCGCTGATCGCCTTTATTTTTAAGAGAGCGCCTGGCTCCACATTTGAATTGGCTAAGTTAATGGCCCTAACTATTATTCCTGTATTTTTAATCGGTCCCATCGCAGGGGTATATGTGGATAGGTGGGATAGGCGAAGGACTATGTTTGTCTGTGATTTAATCAGGGCGTTACTTGTATTTGTAATTCCATTCTTTTTGATAGATATGAAATCATTATTCCCCCTTTATATAATAGTATTTTTGATATTCTGTTTGAGTAGATTTTTTGTCCCGGCAAAGTTGTCTATTATCCCCGATTTGGTAGATAAGGAAGATCTTTTGATGGCCAATTCTTTAGTACATACAACTGGAATGATTGCAATGGCGATGGGTTTTGGAATAGGAGGGATTATAGTTGAGATATTAGGTGTAAAAGGCGGATTTTACTTAGACTCGGCTACTTTTCTTATTTCAGGAATTTTGATATTCTTAGTGAGTGCAAAAAAAGGCTTAAGGGTTAGAGCTAGGGAGGTTTTAAAGGTTGGAAAAGAGATAGTAGAGGTTATTAGAACTTCAATAGTTGAGGAATTAAAGGACGTATTTGTATTTTTAAAGAAACAAGAAAATATAAAGACAATTTTAAATATATTATTTGTGCTTTGGGCAGCTTTAGGCAGTATCTACGTCATCATGATTGTATTTATTCAACGGGTGTTTTCTTCCGCTGTAAAGGATTTAGGGTTTTTATTTGTATACTTAGGTTGCGGTTTGTTTTTTGGTTCTCTATTATACGGCAGGTTTGGAAAGAGGTTTTCTTATTTTAAGGTAATATTTTTTAGTTTGATATTCGCAGGATTATCTTTAGGGGTATTTACTATTACCAGTTATCATTTTGTGGATTTTAGATTGGCAGCTTTGCTCTTTTTTGTTTTAGGTTTGAGTGTATCACCGATAATGATAGCATCCAGTACCCTGGTACACGAGTTGACCGATACAAATATGAGAGGTAAGATTTTTACCGCGCTTGAAATAGTAGTGCATTTTGCTTTTCTTGTTTTTATGCTTATTACTTCAAGTTTGTCGGAATACATTGGACAGTTTGCTATATTAATTATTGTGGGTGGCATTATGATTCTGGTAGGTATCGGGGGAATGTTTAGAAGAAATGATAAAGTTATCTGAACATAAAGAGTTAACAGAACATAATTTAATTAGAAAGGCAAAATTGCCGAGTAAAGTGCACATTCCTTTAATTCAGCATTTTGGCAAGCCTTGCGATAAGGTTCTAGTTAAGCTAAATGATTTTGTTAAGACAGGCCAGATGATCGCTACATCCGAAGGAGGGGTATTTAGTCCGATTCATGCTTCGATATCTGGTAAGATTATTTCAATTACAGATTGTCCACATCCTCTTTTAGGGAGAGCAAAGGCGGTAGTTATCGAATCAGACGGCGAAGATGAAAAGATTTATGATTTAATAAATAGAAATGATGAGGTCCAGGCATATTCAGCAGAAAAAATAAGAGAGATTATTTTTAATGCGGGCATCGTGGGGTTGGGCGGGGCAGGTTTTCCTACACACATCAAATTAAAACCTCCTAAGCCGGTAGATACATTTATCTTAAACGGTGTAGAGTGCGAGCCATATCTAAATGTGGATTATCGCCTGATGCTTGAGAGGACAGAAGAAATTATCTTGGGCATGAAAATCATAATTAAGGTTTTAGGCGCAAAGAATGTTTATATAGCGATAGAAGACAATAAGAAAGAGGCGATTGAGTTGTTTAGGAGGGCTAATCTGCCGTCGAATTGGATAATAGTAGTTTTAAAGACGAGATATCCTCAGGGTGGTGAAAAGCAGGTTATTAAATCTTGTTTAAATAGAGAGGTGCCGCAAGGTAAAATGCCTTTTGATATCGGTGTTGTGGTGAATAATGTTGGCACTGTTTATGCTATTTACGAGGCGGTCTGCAAAAATAAACCATTTTATGAAAAGGTAATCACTGTAGCAGGACGAGGTCTGACTAATTCGTCAAATTTAGAAGTCCGCTTGGGAATGTCTATAAGAGATTTGATTGATGAGTGCGGACCGATAAAAGAAGAACCAAGGAAAGTTGTTATGGGCGGTCCGATGATGGGTATCGCTCAGTATAATTTAGATGCACCTATAATAAAAGGAACCAGCGGTATTATTTTATTTGGCAAAGATGAGGTTGTTGAAGTACAGGAGAGGTTTTGTATTAAATGTGGTGAGTGCGTAACACATTGTCCCATAGGACTAGAGCCCGGGATGATTTCTTTGGCTATCGCAAAAGATAGATTGGATTTGGCCCAGGAGTACGGAGTAATGGATTGTATTGAATGTGGTTTGTGTAGTTATATTTGTCCAGCAAATAGAAATCTGGTTCAGGCCATAAAATATGCAAAACAGAAGATAGAAGATAAACGAACTAAAAAATAAAAGGTGAAAAGATGAAAAGAAATGATTATTTAAAATTTGGAGCTACCCTATTTATCATTTGTTTGATCGCTGCCGGACTGCTTAGCTCGGTTTACAGCCTTACAAAGGATAAGATAGAAGCCCAGAAGACAAGAGAAGAAAAGTTAAGCTTGGAAGAAGTCTTGCCTCAGGCGCAAAATTTTGATTTTATAGATAGAGGCGAGAATAGTTTTTATGTGGGTAAAGATGCTCAAGATAATATTTTAGGTTATGCCTTTGTGGCCGAGAAGAGAGGTTATTCTAGCGATATCGTGACAATGGTAGGAATTACTGAGGACGGAACGATTCAAGGCATAAAGATATTATCTCAGAATGAAACTCCTGGTTTAGGCACAAAAATTATCGAGGTAGAATCAGATAAGACTATTTGGTCTGTGTTGTCAAAGGAATCGACTGAAGCTATAAGCGTTGAGATTCCTAAACCGTGGTTTCAAGAACAATTTAAAGGAAAAAATGTTAGGAATTTAGATGAGATAGAGATCATTACAGGAGCTACGATTTCTTCGGAGGCGGTAATCGATTCGATTAAAGAAAAAGCAGAGCAGATGCTGGAGGTTATTAAAGATGTTGAATAATTCGAACAAACTAAAGGTTTCTGTATCACCACACTTAGTTAATAAACGGCTTCTTACGCCTCAAATTATGTGGTTGGTAACTCTTAGCCTTTTGCCAGCAGGAGTTGCTAGTGTATTTATTTTTGGCTTGCGTAGTTTATGGGTTATTCTTGTTGGGTGTATTAGTGCAGCTTTGATAGAGGCGGTGATCCAGAAATTGCGAGGACAAAAAGTTACGATTTCAGATGGTAGTGCAGTAATGACAGGGTTATTATTAGCATATAATTTGCCTTCGGGTGTGCCTTTATGGCTGGTTGTTGTAGGTTGTTTCGTCGCTATCGCCATTGCAAAACAGGCCTTTGGTGGTTTGGGTAGAAATATTTTTAACCCTGCTTTGGTAGGACGTGTTTTTCTTTTGAGTGCTTGGCCAACATATATGACTACTTTCATAAAACCATTTGATACTATAACACAAGCCACACCTTTAGCCTTAATGAAACAAGAAAAGATTAGTAATTTAAGTGAGGCCGGCATAAATTACATGGATTTATTAATTGGTAATCGCGGAGGTTGTATTGGTGAAGTTTGTATTATCGCATTAATTTTGGGAGCAATTTATTTGTTTTATAAGAAGATAATTACCTGGCATATACCTTTGACTTATTTAGTCACAGTAGGTATTTTTAGTTGGATTTTTGGTTTGAAAAGTGCTTTATTTTCAGGAGATTTTATATTTCATATTTTGTCTGGCGGATTGATTTTAGGTGCGTTTTTTATGGCTACTGATTATGTAACCTCACCGCTTACCCAGAAAGGACAGATAATTTTTGGAATAGGATGCGGCCTACTTACTTGTGTAATTAGATTTTGGGGAGGATATCCAGAAGGTGTATCATATGCTATTTTGATGATGAATATGATAGTGCCTTTAATTGATCGCTGGGTAAAACCGAAGAGGTATGGAGTGAAATGAGAAAACTGGTAGATGAATTTAAAAAGGGCATATTAGAAGAGAACCCGATATTTTTTCTTGTTTTAGGTTTGTGTCCAGCCTTAGCGGTTTCTAATTCTTTAAATAACGCATTGGGTATGGGGTTGGCAGCGACATTTGTCTTGGTATTTTCAAATAGCATTATTTCTTTAATTAGGAAGTTTATCCCGGACAAAATACGCATACCCTGTTTTATCGTGGTTATCGCAACTTTTGTTACTATCGTTGAATTAATTATGAAGGCATATTTTCCTGTATTAAATAAATCTTTAGGAATATTTATTCCCTTAATTGTTGTAAATTGTATTATTTTGGGAAGGGCAGAGGCGTTTGCTTCTCGAAACGGTTTGTTTGTATCTATCGCTGATGGATTAGGGATGGGGATAGGTTTTACTGTGGCACTGATGACAATAGCCGGCATTAGAGAACTTTTGGGCAATGGTACGCTTTTTGGTCTTAAGGTGTTCGTTGGTTTTGAGCCAGCATTGACGTTTGCTTTAGCGCCAGGCGCGCTTTTGGTTTTGGGTCTATTAATTGGAGGAATTAGGTGGATAAAGTCGTTACGATAATAATAGCCAATATTTTTGTCAGCAATTTTATTCTTTTTAAGTTTCTGGGATTATGTCCTTTCTTGGGCGTTTCAAAACAAACTAAGCCTGCCGTAAGTATGGGATTAGCTGTTATTTTTGTCATGACATCTTCAACGATATTTACGTGGTTGGTATATCGTTTTCTTTTAATACCGTTAAAAATTGAATTTATGAGGACGATATCGTTCATTTTAATTATCGCTACGTCGGTCCAGTTTATTGAGATGGTCATTTTGAAAGTTTCTCCTGTATTGTATCGGGCATTAGGAATTTATCTACCTTTAATCACAACAAATTGCGCTGTGTTTGGAGTAACAGTTTTAAATATTGAAGATTTCTTTAAAGATGGTAAGGCTATTAGCGCAAGCTTCTTTTTATCGATTTTACAAGCTGTGTCTGCGGGTATTGGTTTTGCCTTAGTGTTGCTTATAATGTCTGGAATTAGAGAAAGATTAGAATTAGCGGATGTGCCTGAGAGTTTAAAAGGGGTACCTATCGCTTTTATTGTCGCTTCTATTATGAGTTTAGCCTTTATGGGGTTTACAGGATTTAAGTTATAATGAACACACAACTTATGGAACAAGGTGAACATAAGTTGCTATGTAAATTAAACCCCCCCACCAAAAATCTTTGGTGTGGGGGTCAAAAATTCAGACTTACAACTTA
>JABMQK010000068.1 GCA_013203265.1 bacterium
CACATGCACCTCAAGCATGCGTGTCTGCCATTCCACCACCCGCGCAAATTTCTAAATAAACCACTCGAGCCGAGCGGATTCTCTTTAAATTCTGGCTGCCCCGTCTGGACTCTTAATGAGGTCCAAACTTATGGAACGTAGTGAACATAAGTTTGATGACCGAATTAATCCTGCCGAGTGTGTCAAAATTATCAAAGAGAATTTTGACACATCTTACGAGGCGGGAGAACCAAACGTATTCAACTTCAAAGCAACTGCCCCGTCTGGACTCGAACCAGAATACCAAGATCCAGAATCTTGTGTCCTACCAATTAGACGACAGGGCAAAAGTTAAACCTTGGTAGTTTCTCTTAACATAAGCCTTAAAGTCTTCTTGCCTTTAGTGGTTTTAAAATATTGCTCTCTACACTTAGCATCTTTTCCAGAAATAAATGCCTCATAAAATATAAGTATTGGTTTAGATAGACGCGCCGTAGAATAAACTTTTCCTCGCTTATGTGTATTATCCCCACACCAAAAATTTTGGTGTGGGGATAAAATTTACACTTATAACTTATGTCGCTGATATCTAATTAAAAATCTCCATAAGTTATGTGCTCATTTAATTAGACGACAGGGCAAAACTTTCCGCAGGGATTCATAAAAAGGGGTTTGAAGAACTATACCTTACCAAAGCGTCTTCTGAACCTCTTTGTCCCACTTTGTAATATTATCCCAATCTTGCTTAAAGCCGCTAACCGCACCCTTGAGCGTCTCACAACCAGAGAAAAATATCATAGCGATAAATAATAACACCAGACTCAAAGATGAACATCTTAAATATCTTTTAGCCATCACTCTGCTCCCCCTATGTGGTTTTGATAAATTCTATTGCTTTATCTAACCTTTCGCAAACCTTCTCTTTACCCAATAGAGCAATTACTTCAAATATCCCCGGGCCGATAAGCGAACCCGTAACAGCAGCCCTTAAGGGATGAATAAGAACCTTACTTTTAATATTTAATTGTTCTATTGTATCCCTAAAAGCCTTCTCTACCGCTGCATGATCGAATTCTTTCAGTAACGCAAACTTTTCCTTTAAGATCCCGAATTCTTTCGTTAAATTATTCTCTTTTAATTTAACCTTCGCTTCGGGAATCAATTTTACTTCTTCGACGAAAAAGAAACCTGACCACTCTATCAATTCAGACAGGGTGCTTATCCTTCCTTTAAATAATTCTATCAGATTAAGAAACCAATTTCTATCAAAACTATCCTCTTTTATGTATCCTTTCTGTTTGAAGAGCGGAATTGCAATATCCAAAAATCTCCTTGATTCCATATTTTTTAAATAGTAATTATTTATCCATCTAAATTTTTCCAAATTAAACGTAGCCGCTGTATTATTTACGTCCTTGATAGAAAATTTCTTAATCATCTCCTCCTTAGAAATTATCTCTTGATTATTTCCTGCAGACCAACCTAAAAGACTTAAATAATTTACTGTGGCTTCTGGCAAAAAACCCATATTCCTATACTCGCTTACAGCTGTCGCGCCTGTGCGTTTTGACAATCTCCCTCCCTGGCCAGATAAAATCATCGGGATGTGTGCAAACAACGGCAGGTCAAATCCTAACGCTTCATAGATAATAACCTGTTTCGGTGTATTTGAAATATGGTCATCCCCTCTTATTACATGGGATATCTTTAAATCCGCATCGTCTACTACACAGGCAAAATTATAGGTGGGGGTTCCGTCGGATTTGATAAGAACCTGATCCTTTATAGTCTGGGTATCAAATTGAATTTTTCCATGAATAAGATCATCTATCTGGACTGTCTTGCGGGGCATCTTAAGTATTATGGCTCCAGAACCATCTTCTGCTTCATATGCCTTTTTTTCAGCGAGCAACTTTTTAGCTAGGTCTAGGCACAAAGGAAATCTTTGGCTTTGATAATATATCTCGTCCCAATCAAAACCTAACCATTTTAGGCTATTTAATATTTCATCTAAGAATTCTTTTTTAGAACGCGCTTTATCCGTATCTTCTATCCGTAAAATAAATTTGCCTTTTTCTGACCTGGCAAATAACCAGTTAAAAAGGCATGTGCGCGCACCACCGATATGCAAACTACCTGTAGGAGAAGGGGCAAATCTAGTCCGAATCATTTTAAGTTAAGTTCCTTTCTTTGTGAAAGCTATTATTTTCTTAACAATCTGTTCTGGTAAAAGCCCGCACAATTCAAATAATTCGCTTCTCTTGCCGTATGTAATAAACTCCCGCGGAAGGCCAAAATGATATATTCTGAAAAACTTCCTTTTTATTAAATCCTGCTCTTTAAAACTGCTTCTCTCCAAATATTCTAACACCGCGCTACCAAAACCACCGTCGACACTGCCCTCTTCTAAGGTAAAGATAAATTTATGCTCGGTAGCTAATTGAGTTATTAACTCTTCATCCAGAGGGTTTGCAAATCTTGCATTAACGACTTTTGCGCTTAAATCTTCTTTTAATAACAACTCTCGCACACTCAAAGCCACGTCTACCATATTGCCTAAGGCTAACAAAACTATATTATCTCCCTGGACTACAACTTCGGACTTTCCTAATACTATAGGACTTGGCGCCTTTTGAAATTGAATAGCCTCCTCCTTTGGATATCTTATAGCTATAGGCCCATTGTATCCCATAGCAAAATCGAGCATCATCTTAAACTCTTCTTTATTTGAAGGCGCCATAACAACCATATTAGGCAGATTCCTTAAATAAACAATATCGAGTATGCCGTGATGCGTTGGCCCGTCTTGACCTGCAAGGCCTGCTCTATCTATACAAAAAACTATGGGTAGATTCTGTAAACACGCCTCTTCGATTATCTGGTCATAAGCGCGCTGAAGGAATGTAGAATATATAGTTACTACCGGCCTGTATCCGCTCTTGGCTAAGCCGCTGGCAAAACCTACCGCATGTCCTTCGGCGATACCAACATCAAAAAAACGTTCAGGAAATTTTGAGGCGAATAGATCCAGGCCAGTCCCCGAAGCCATGGCTGCGGTAATTCCTATAATCTTAGAATTGTCCTTAGCCAGCTTCGTCAAGTGCCTGCTAAAAACCTCTGTATAGCTCTCTTCTATTAGAGAATCATCTAAACTACTCTCCCCTGTCTTTATGTTAAACTGGGAAGCACTGTGGAACTTCTCTGGAAATTCTTCGGCCGGAGCATACCCTTTGCCCTTCTTGGTTATCACGTGAAATAAGATTGGCCCTTTTAAATTAACTATATTCTTTAAATTGGAAACCAATGATTCGATATTGTGTCCGTCGAATGGACCAAAATAACGAAAGCCCAACTCTTCAAAGAATATCCCCGGAACAATAAGGCCTTTAAGAACCTCTTCAAATCTTTCTGCTAATTTAGCTAAACGAGGGCCGATACGCGGTATTCGTAGCTTCATAAAATTCTCAACCGCGGTCTTTACCCTGTTATAAATAGGCAAAGAGATAATCTTATTTACATAGTTACTCAACGTCCCTACACTGGGAGCAATTGACATCTCGTTACTATTCAACACGACGATCAAGTCAGAATCTATATGGCCGGCCTGATTTAATGCCTCAAAACACATCCCCCCGCTCAAAGAACCATCTCCGATAACAGCGGCTATCTTTTCTTTACCGTGATTTAAATCGCGCGCCACAACCATCCCTAACGCCAAAGATATACTTGTCGAGCTATGCCCTGTTGTAAACGAATCATATATCGATTCACTAGCGCAAGGAAAACCACTCATACCCTTAAATTGCCTTATTTTATCAAAGTCTTTATTTCTTCCTGTTAGAATCTTATGTGCGTATGCCTGGTGGCCGACATCCCAGATAATTTTGTCCTCAGGAGAATTCAGGCAATAATGCAAAGTGATAATTAAATCTACGGCGCCTAAACTAGAAGCTAG
>JABMQK010000069.1 GCA_013203265.1 bacterium
GAACAGAGATTGTTATGGAACTTCCTTCTAAGAATATGACCTGGCAGAAGATTAAAAAAGGTGTTCAGGCGCAATCTCAAGGATATGCTTATGAATACTCTATTTTGAAAGATGAAAAAGGAAAACCAGTCGGGGTAAAAGAAGAAATAATATTAGAACAACCTCTTTTAAGCCATTTTGTTTTTCCAATTACTTTAAAAAACTTAGAACCAAAGCAAATTAAAGGCATATGGCATTTTTTTAATGTTTCAGGCAGAGAGCAATTTTATATTCCAGAACTCTTTATGGAGGATGCTAACGGGGAAAGGAGTGGAGACATCAAACTTGAGGTTAATACAGATGGAGGATTTATTAAGATTACTCCTTCCAGAGAATGGCTAGATGACATTGAAAGAGTATATCCAGTAATAATAGACCCAAGCATTAGGATTTATCAAGAAACACAAGAAGAAAAAGACTTGCCAAACATTGTTAATGCTTATGTTGACCCAATCAAGGTAGTTCCCGGAGATACAATGTTTGTTTATGCGGAAATCATGGATCCTCATGGTATCTCGCAAGTCATAGCAGATATGGGAGGCATTGAAACCATTAATTTAGAACTTCAAGAGGGGACTATTTATAATGGAACATGGAAGGCAGAATGGCTGGTACATGATACAGGGCCAAGAGAGTATACTACTATTATTACGGCTATTAATAAACTTAATAAAAGTTCAACAGCATCTATTGAATGGCTTGACCCTAGTTGGTTAGAGGGCTGGGACAATAGAATAAAATTTACCATAGACAATACAAAGGTGGATGATGATTTATCACATTTTCCAGTAACAGTGTCTTTAACTTCTACACAAGGAGAAGAAGTTTTTACAGAATTTGACGCGGATACAGATTATATGAAAGTAGCTTTTACAAAGGATGATGGTGTTACAGAGTTATATGCTGAAAAAGAATTGTTTAGTATAGAACCTTCTTACACATCACAATACCCAGTAGCACAATCAGATGATTATGTTAAATCAACAACAAAATTTAATACTAATTATTGGGCATATTTCACTACTAACCCCGCATTATCATTAACGGGGTCGTGGGCATCGAATCAATGGGCGAGTGCGGTGACTACTAACCAGCGTTTCCACATTGATTTGGGTTCAGCAAAAACAATAACAAGGATATATTATGAAAATAGTCACAATAGCGGCGGAGAGACTTGGCAGGGTGTTAATAACTTCACATTTTGGGGTAGTAATACAGCAGGAGATTTTGCCGAATTAACTTATGCTGAAGACGGAACGTGGGTGGCACTTACAGGAGTTTCACAATCTACTTTTGACCGACATATTGGAACTACCGAAGTCCCCGTAGACGAAGCCGACCCAAAATATATAACTGTTACCAACAATACAGCATATAGATATTATGCCTTCAAGTTTGCAGATAATTATGGCGCTACTAATTATGGTGTTCGTAGAATAGAATTACAGACAGAAGACCCAAGGGCAATATATCATGTTTCAAAAACTGGCTGGGAAATATCTTCTTCCACAGATACAGATTTCTATATGTATTATGATAATGACCACGCAGATAATACAGATTATATAGGTGCAATAAATACAACTGCTGGCGGTAATGTCTGGGATTCTAATTATAAGATGGTTCAGCATATGGTTGACGCAACCACCGCAACTACAAGTGACAGCACTTCTAATAACAATGATGGCAGTAAGATAGGTGCAGGAGAACCTGCAAGTGCTACGGGTAAGGTAGGATTAGGGCAGGATTTTGATGGGGCAAATGATTAAGGAATATGAAAAATATGGGAATAGCCCTTTCTAACATAGAAGAGCATTGGGGTTATATAGGTGGATTATGGGAAATTTTAAAAGAAAATCCCAAAATGAAAGGTTGTATTTACCCTCATTTCAGTAAAAAATTCAAGAATAGGGTTGAATCCCATGGAGGTCAATTAATAGAAGTTGATAAATTTACTCAGATATGCAAAAATATATATACTACCGGAGAGATAGAAGGAAGATGGAATGGCAAGTGCATGTCGGAACAAGCACTAGCTTTAAAAACTTCAAAAGGTGTATCAGTTCTTACGGGATGTGCCCATCCGAGCATAATAAGGATAATTGAGAATGCGAAACAAAATATTGCAAGCAATGTTTATCTTGTAATGGGTGGTTTTCATTTGAGAGGAAAGCACAAAAAAACAATCAATTGCATCGTAGATACATTTAAAAAGTTAGGAATAGAAAGGGTTGCACCTGGTCATTGTACAGGCAAAAATGCTATCAAGGTATTTAAAAAAATATAGAAATGGCTTCATTAAATTAAAAGTGGGGCAAACAATAGAAATATGTCGAAAGGGTGAGAGCGTAGTAAAATGAAAAAAAATGTAATTTTATGTATCAGTCTTATATTGATTACCGCTGCTTTGTCGTTCTATATGAAATGGGATTCTTTGGATTTAGATAATACGGTTATTTTTTCAAAAGATTTTACTCTTACACAATTAGCAGAAAAAAATAACGTCCCAATAAAAGAAATCCTGCATAATTTGAGCCATGAGGATTTATCTGTTTGGGAAATTTCCCGCAAACAGCCCGTTAAAGCTGTTATCACAAACCCTGAATCCGTGCGGGAAGCAATTGAGCATATCAAAGAACATAACCAGCCTTTAAAAGATGTTATAAAGTATATTCTTTGGGCAGTGTATCTGTCATTAGTGTTACTTTTTGTATTTAGGTATAAACAAATCAAAAAAATTAGAGTCGTAATCATGATAGCGGTTGTTTTATTATTTGGCGTTGCACTTGGAGCAACACCAAATCCTATGGAGTCCTTAGTTAAACTGTTTAAGCTGCTTAATAATATGGAAGGAAATCCCAAAGTTTTAGTTAGCAGTTTTATTTTGTTCAGCATTTTTTCTGTTATCGGCTCTAAGTTTATATGCGGATGGGGCTGTCAGTTGGGAGCCATACAAGAAAGCATTTTTAACATACCCATTTTTAAACGCAAACATCAATTTAAAATTCCTTTCGTACTGTCGCTTTTTTTGAGACTTACTCTTCTTGGTGTATTTCTTGCTCTATTATTTGGGTTTGGATACGGGATTGTTATTGGAGTAAAAAACTTTGTGATTTATCATCATATAAACTATTTTAAAGTTTTTAACCTTCATGATTTAGCATTAGTTAGTTTATATTTTCTACCTCTTTTTGTCCTATTAAGTGTGTTTGTTTACCGTCCCTTCTGTCAGCTTATCTGTCCATTTGGTTTATATTCATGGGTGTTAGAGAATTTAGCGTTTAACAAAGTAAGGATAGATGAGAAAAAATGCACTAAGTGTGGGAAGTGTGTTTCAAGTTGTCCCACCGAAGCGATGAAAGGTATTTATAGCTATAAAAGAAAACATTTTCTGCCTGACTGCTGGTCATGCGGTATTTGTATAGGTGCTTGCCCTACTGGTGCAATTGAATATAAAAGGAAAAGCTAAGTTGTGTTTACATTGAATAAGGAGATGATATTATGAAATATATAGAGATTGAAAATCTTAGTGTTAGTTATGCCGGTAAGCATATGAAAAAAGCACTACGAGGTCTTAATCTAACTGTAGATAAAGGACATATTTATGGTTTTCTTGGTCCTAATGGAGCAGGGAAAACCACGGCTATAAAAACAATGATAGGATTAATTCCAGAATACGAAGGCAAGGTATTAATATTTGGCAAAACCACTACTGACTTATCAAGTAAATATAAAATAGGATTTATGCCTGAAATAGCAAACTACTATTGGTACCTTACACCAAAAGAATTGCTGAATATGTATGCACAGATATTCAATATAGATAGGAAGCAGGCGGCTGCTAAAATCGAAGAATTATTAGATTTAGTAGATTTAAAAGATGTCGCTAACAGTTTAATGAAAACTTTCTCTAAGGGCATGATGCAAAAGGTTAGTTTTGCTCAGGCATTAATAAATGATCCCGAACTGCTTATTCTTGACGAGCCAACAAGTGGCCTAGATCCTATTTCAAGGATTAAAATGAGAGATGTCATAAAAGGACTTCAACAAAAAGGAAAAACAATACTTTTTTCATCTCACGAGTTATCTGAAGTCGAAACAATCTGTGACGAAGTAGCAATTATAAAAGAAGGTGTACTGCTAAGGAGTGGCAAATTAGCACCGCTCTTAGCGGAAAAGGGTTCATCTAGCACATTGGAACGATATTTTCTGGACATAATAGGAGGATAATACATATGAAACAAGTATGGATTATTGCACAACACACAATAAAAGCTCTGATTAGAAAAAAAGATTTTTATGTATTTTTTATGATGCTAATCATATTATTAGCGCTCCTTTTCTCAGAGAACTTTTTTGGAGTGCAAGGTATTTCACGATACCTAAAAGATATTGGTTTTTTCTGCTTGTGGCTTTTCTCATTGATTATTGCAGTAACATTTTCTACAAAACAATTACCTGAAGAAATGGAGTCAAAAACAATTTGTCCATTATTAGCAAAACCCGTAAGTAGGACGCATCTTGTTGTTGGCAGATTTTTGGGTTCAGTTTTTCTTTTTCTTTCTTGAAGCAACCTCTGGAAAACCTCGTTTTTGGTTTGGTAATAATGATAGGGCTGCAACATCTGCATTAACTGCAAGTCAATGGGCTCATATTGCTGCAAGTTATGATGATACTCCTGCAAGTGACAATTTTATACATTATCTTAATGGAAATACAAATGGAGTGTCAACTGGCGATGGAACAGAAAATACCAGTGTGACTGTATTGTCAATTGGTACTGGTTCCTTAGGACTGTACGATGGTATTATTGACGAAGTCCGTATATCCTCTGTTGCTCGTACTGCCCCTTGGATAAATGCAACCTATAACAGTTTATACGATACACTGCTTACTTATGGGAGTGAGGAGAGTTATGTTCATCCTGTTCCTGCGGACTTTGCACATCGTATCAAACTTACAATAGATAATACAAAAATAGATTCAACTCTAACTCATTTTCCTGTAACCGTA
>JABMQK010000070.1 GCA_013203265.1 bacterium
AAAAGCCATACTGGAAATTCATGTTCGTACTCTTAAATTATCCCCAGATGTAAGTTTGGAATCTATCGCACGCCAGACACCGGGTTTTTCCGGAGCTGATTTAGCAAATCTCTGCAATGAAGCAGCTCTGCTTGCTGCGCGTAATAATAAAGACAGTGTGGAGATGGAGGAATTAGAAGCAGCCATAGAGCGAGTGGTTGCTGGACCAGAGAGAAAGAGTAGGGTGATTTCTATAAAAGAGAAGGAGATTGTTGCATATCATGAAAGCGGCCATTCGTTGATTTCTCTATTGGTACCAGATGTGGATCCGTTGCATAAAGTGTCCATTATCCCACGCGGAATAGCAGCTTTAGGTTATACGATGCAGTTGCCCTTACAAGATAGATACTTAATGACCAGAAAGGAATTATTGGGTAGGATAAATGTTTTGCTTGGTGGCAGGGCTTCAGAAGTAATAAAATTTGGCGATGTAACTACTGGCGCTGAAAATGATTTAGAGATAGCAACGAAGTTGGCGCGAAAGATGGTATGTCAATTTGGAATGTCGGATAAGTTAGGGCATTTGACTTTTGGTCGGCGTAATGGATTAGTATTTTTAGGCAAGGATTTGACTGAGGAGAGAAATTATAGCGAAGAGACAGCGAAGAAAATAGATGAAGAAGTATATAAAATTATCAATGATTGTTTTCAACAGACTGAATCCTTATTAATTAAACATCGAGAGAAGTTAGAATTACTTGCAAAGAATCTCCTTGAAAAAGAAGTTCTTGATGCAGAAGAAGTAAAGAAGTTGTTGGGGTTTAAGGAAAAAAAAGATAAGAAGAATTCGACAGACAAAGCTTCTAGCTAACCAAATGATACCTCGCGTCCTTTCTTTTAGTAATCAATTAGATTTAATCCGAGAGTTGAAAAATATTAAGGTAGACGACTACGGAATTAAAATTATGTCTGCCAAAGCAGACTTTTTTTTAATTAAGATTACTCATGTTTCTTCAATTGCCGCTAATATTTTAAAACAAGAGATGTTATCTTTAGGTGCAGAAGCAGCTATAAGCCGCCAGTCAATTACTGGAAAGGATAAAAAGACAGCATGTCTATTAATGGGAAATTTCATTCAATTGAAAAGATTGATTGAAAAATTGAAATTACAACCGTTCAGGTTAGATACAATAGGTAGAGATTTAGATGAGGCGATAGCCAGCTACAGAAAAGATAGATTTTTAATTAAATGTAGAGATTATATTTTAGACACCAAAAATAAAACCCTTATTATGGGGATAATTAATATTACACCCGATTCTTTTAGTGGGGATGGTTTATTGGTTCAAGCATCTACTAATGGTGGTTATAATAGTTTAAAGAAGATTATTTTACAAAAAGCTGAAGAGATGATAAAAGATGGGGCTGATATTATTGATATAGGTGCTGAATCAACCAGGCCAGGCGCAAAGCCGACAGAAAAGAAAGAAGAAATTAAAAGACTTTCTTGTTGTATAAGAGCTTTAGTGAAAGAATTTAAAGTTCCGATTTCTGTAGACACATATAAGCCGCAAGTGGCTAGAGCTGTTTTAGATTTAGGGGCAAGTATTATTAATGATATCACGGGATTAAGAGATCCCCAGATGAGAAAATTAGTTTCAAAGCATAATGCGGGTGCAGTTATAATGCATATGAAAGGTAGGCCACGCACAATGCAGAGAAATCCAAAGTATAAATCGTTAATCGATGAGATAATTTCTTTTTTATCAGAATCTGTAGAGTCTGCAGTAGCTTTTGGAATATCAGCTGATAGTTTAATTATAGATCCCGGAATAGGATTTGGCAAAACGCTAGAACATAATTTAGTGATTTTAAAAAATTTAAGAGAATTTAAAGTATTGGGAAAACCAATGCTTTTGGGTGTTTCTCGTAAGTCCTTTATTGGTAAGATTCTAAAAGTCGAACCTGATAAGAGGATTTATGGTACTGTTGCAGCGTTAGCTATGTCTATAAAAGAGGGAGCTAATATTTTAAGAGTTCACGATGTAAAGCAAATACATGATGTTGTTAGTGTGTGCGATGCAATAGTTAGTAGAAGGATATGTATTTCTAACAAAGCAAATTAGGCCAGATAAAAGAGGGATATATTATGATTAAGGACATATTGATTCATTGGAGACCCTTTATAGAAATAATAATTTTGTGGTATGCAATTTATCACATCTTAGTTTTCTTTGAAAGGACGCGTGCTAGAAATGTATTAAGAGGCATAATTGTTTTGATAGTTACATTCTTTGTCTTTCAAAGATTAGGTTTTCATACCCTTGATTGGATTATGACTAAGATATTTGCAATTTCGGTGATAGGCATATTTATTATTTTTCAACCCGAATTAAGGCAAGGTTTAGCACGTTTAGGTACGAGAAATATATTTTTCACTTCACCCATCTTAAAAGAAGAAGAAATAGAGACATTGGTTAAACAGTTAGTAAGGGCCGGGGTAATCTTCTCAGAGAGGAAGATAGGGGCATTGATCGCTTTAGAAAGAGAGGATTCTTTAAGGGTTTATAGTGATAGCGGCATGCAGATAGATGCCATGGTATCTGAGGAGTTGTTAGAGTCGATATTTATACACCATAGTCCTTTACATGATGGTGGTGTGGTTATTGTCGGTAGTCGTATCATTGCTGCGTGTTGTCTTTTCCCTTTAACCGATAGTAGTAATTCCCGTTTAAGTCGCACATATGGAACTCGACATAGAGCAGCACTGGGATTATCTGAAGATACTGATGCTGTAGTTATTGTTATTTCTGAGGAGACAGGAAAGATTTCTTTAGCTACAGAAGGCCATATTATTAACGATATTTCAAAGGAAGAATTATTACGTACTTTAAGAAATTTATTACGCCAGAAAAGGTAAAAAATGACAAAAAATATAAAAAATTGGTTTACAAATAATATCTTTCTTAAGATCATTTCTTTTTTATTGGCCGTTGTTGTTTGGTGTTATGTAAACGGCTAATTTTATCCGAGAACATATCGATGAAACTTGGTGTAAATATTGATCATATTGCGAGTTTAAGAGAGCTAAGGAAATCGAATGAGCCTGAGCCTTTAGTTGCCGCTGGTATTTGTGAAATCGCGGGCGCTGATGGGATTGTTGTGCATTTAAGGGAAGATCGCCGTCATATTAAAGATAGAGACCTCTGTCTTTTGAAAGAGACTGTAAAGACTAAGTTAAATTTAGAGATGTCTTTAAATAAAGAGATTGTTGATATAGCATGCAAGATTGTTCCGGACCAAGCTACGCTGGTTCCAGAAAAGAGGCAAGAGCTTACTACAGAAGGTGGCTTGGATGTTGTATCTTTAAGGCGTAAGATTAAGGATGTGGTTGAGAAGCTGCATTCAAAAGATATTTTAACGAGCCTTTTTATTGAGCCAAACAAAAGACAGATTGATGCAGCCAAGAAAACAGGCGCTGATTTTATCGAGATACATACTGGAAGGTTCGCTAATAGTAAAAATGAAAAAGAGTTGGATAAAAATTTATCAGAGATTAAAAGCGGGTCCTTGCATGCTCATAAAATTGGTTTAGGAGTTAATGCCGGTCATGGTCTTGATTACAGGAATGTTATCTCTATTTGCAGGATTAAACAGATCCAAGAATTAAATATTGGTTATTCTATCATTTGTCGTGCAGTATTAGTGGGCTTGGAACAGGCGGTAAGGCAAATGAGAAGGCTTATTGATACTTCGACGGCGCTTAGTATTCCCTCGACTTCGCTGGGGATGGTTCGAGGGATGGTGAGTGAGTCGAACCACAATCCCAAGCGAAACCGAAGAGTTGATTTACATTCTTTATGACTAAAGGCATAGGTATAGATATAGTTGAGATTTCACGTTTAAAACGGGTGATAGATAAGTGGGGAGATGGATTTTTGAATCGTGTTTTCAACAAAAAAGAAATAGAATATTCTATGCAGAAACGTTTTCCTTATCAGCATCTTGCCGCTCGTTTTGCAGCAAAAGAAGCAGTAATAAAGGCATTCGGCGATAATGTGGTAACGTTTAAGAATATAGAAATAATTAACGATAAATTTGGGAAACCTTCTTGTAGAATCCATAATAAAAAAAATCATATTCACCTTTCTATAGCCCATACAGATAAATATGCAATTGCCACAGCGCTTATTTAAGAGAAAAAAAGATTCTAGCAAAAAAGATTTCGGTCACATTTTTATTTTGGCTGGTTCGCGAGGGATGACCGGCGCTGCAATTTTGGCGGCAAAAGCAGCATTACGTAGTGGAGCAGGCCTAGTTACTTTAGGAATACCTGAAAGTTTAGTACCTGTTGTTTCAAGCCACGCCGTTGAAGTTATGAGCCTGCCCTTAGCGGAAACTAGCGAAGGAACTTTGTCAAGTAGTGCATTTGGTAAAATTAAGGAATTTTTAGGAAAATCGGATGTTTTATTGGTTGGCCCGGGCCTCTCTAGAAATACGCAGACGCAGAGGTTAATTAGGAAAGCAATTTTGGAATCTCGTATTCAAACTACAATAGATGCTGATGGCATAAATGCCTGGGCAGGTTTTCTAGATAAGTTTAAAGTTGGCATTTCTTGTCTTCCCCTGGATAAAAACAATTTAAGAATTATTACACCTCATCCTGGTGAGATGGCAAGGCTGCTAGAGATTAAGACTAAGGATATTCAAAATAAGAGGAGAGAGATTGCAAGGAGTTTTGCAAAGGAATATAATTTGATAGTTACATTGAAGGGGCATCATACAATCGTCGCTGCTCCCGACGGTTCAACCTATATAAATAAAACGGGAAACAGTGGTATGAGTACAGCTGGTTCGGGCGATGTCCTTGTTGGTATAATTTCAGCTTTATTGGCACAGGGGTTAGGCAGTTTTGATGCTGCCAAATTTGGAGTTTATATTCACGGATTAGCGGGCGATTTAGCTACTAAAGAAAAAACTCAATTAGGTTTAATCGCCTCAGATATTATTGATTATATTCCTAATGCATTTAAGCAGAGCGAGAGAAAGATATAATAAAGAATATGAATAGATATTTAGTAACTGGTGGTGCAGGTTTTATAGGTTCTCACATCGTAGAGCGACTACTTTGCGCCGAAGGTTCAAAAGAGGGCAATTTCGTTAGAGTATTAGATAATTTCTCCAGTGGAAAAAAAGAGAATTTAGAATTTGTTACACCAAATAAGAATTTCCAATTAATAGAGGCAGATATCAGAGATTACAATACTTGTTTAAGATCAACAGAGAAAATAGATTTTGTCTTGCACCAGGCAGCCTTGCGTTCAGTACCCAAGTCCGTTAATGATCCTCATAGTTATAATGAAGTAAATATTGGAGGGACATTAAATTTATTAAAAGCATCTATAGAGAATAAGGTTAAGCGTTTTGTTTTTGCCTCCTCCAGTTCTATATACGGTGAGACCGATATTTTTCCTGAGAGAGAGGATTTTTTACCGCAATTAATATCTCCCTATGCATTGACAAAATTAGCGGGTGAGTATTATTGTAAAATCTTTAGTGTAAATTACAAATTGGAGACCGCTAGTTTGAGATATTTTAATGTTTACGGGCCTAGGCAAAATTTAGATGATGAATATGCAGTTGTTGTTCCAAAGTTTATCACTACTATGTTGAATAATCAGCAACCACCCATTCATGGAGACGGGAAGCAATCTCGCGATTTTACCTTTATCGATAATGTTGTAGATGCGAATATACTTGCAGCAACCAAAGAAAATGTAAAAAATGAAGTTTTTAATATAGCAAATAATAAAGATCACACTGTTTTAGAGTTGGTTGAAGTTTTAAACAGAATTATGGGAAAGTCTATTAAGCCAGTATTTATTCCTCTTCGTCCGGGAGATGTTTTAAAAACTTTAGGCGATATTTCTAATGCAAAGAAAATTTTAGGCTTTAGCCCGAAGATTAATTTTGAATCTGGTTTAAGATTAACGGTTGAGTGGTTTAAATCTAAAAAAATATAGTTTTTCACCCCACGCTCATGCGTGGGGTATATCCGAAAATTCCCCATACGTGAGTATGGGGAAGGATTTTGCCGACGTAGCTCAGTTGGTAGAGCAGGGGTTTTGTAAACCTCAGGTCGTGGGTTCGAATCCCTCCGTCGGCTCTTTGAAAAAGTAAAAGTTAAAAGTAAAAAGGCAAAACCAAAAGTAAAAATTAAAAAGTTTTTAATTTTACCTTGTCCCTCGCTTTGTTCGGGATATCCTCGAGGTATGGTTTTAAATTTTACATTTTGACTTTTTAATTTATATGGACAGGTACCCAAGCGGCCAAAGGGGGCAGATTGTAAATCTGCTGCACATGTGCTTCAGAGGTTCAAATCCTCTCCTGTCCATTTTGATTGAGCACATAAGTTACGGAACGAAGTGACGTAACTTATGAGTGCGAAATAAACCCCACACCAATTGGTAGTTTAGACTTCGCTCTTTTCCCAATTGGTGTGGGGTCAAATTCAGACTCATAACTTATGTCGTCCTGCGGACTCCATAAGTTATGTCTTCATTTGATGCGAGCGTAGTTCAATGGTAGAACAATGGCCTTCCAAGCCATATATGTGGGTTCGATCCCCATCGCTCGCTTAAATCATCACACCTTTAATTAAAATTTTCCATCCAGTCCTTAATCTTCACCTATCTTTTTAAATCCCCAGAACTATTCTCTAA
>JABMQK010000071.1 GCA_013203265.1 bacterium
CGCTAATGTTAGGACAACCTGCTTCTTGACAAACAGTATTCAGGTTTAAATCACCAAGCAAAGCCTCCATTTGGTAACATTCTTTAAGATTAATTTTCTTATTAAGCCACACAGGCTTTTTGACAGAAATTACCATTTTTCTCTTTTTTACTACTGCGAAAATTATCGATTTGATGCGGATTCCATTCTAAACTATGGAATGACTGTATCTATATCAGATTTTAACGGAATAGGACTATGCTGGAATATAATGTTTCTTCGTCTCCTCTAAAGCGTTGCCACCCAATTTCTTACCCTGAATAAGAATGTCGTATCTCGCCAAGAGAATCTGCTTGTTTGTGTAGTTCTATGATTTTTGTGGATATAAACTTATTAAGTTTTTTTCTTTCAATAAACCCTTCTAACTTATCGTCTTGGCCAACTATCGGCAAATATTCAATATTATATCTATCCAATAATTCATTTACTTCGGAAATCGGAGCCTCGACAGTAGCCTTAGCTATAACCGGCTCCATTAAATCATGGGCTAAAATCAAGCCACTAATATCCATCTGTAAAAAGGACTGCTTTATGCCTTCGACGGTTACAATGCCGCGTAACTGACCGGCCTTATTTATAACCGGATAATATAAATTATCATTATCGCTAAATATTCTCAAAATATCCTTTAGCTCCATACTCTCATAAATCAATGGAGGATTCTTGTCCATAAGTTCCTTTGCTGTGCTTTTTTGAATGATATCTTCCTCTGTTATATTTAATCCTGCTTCGCCTGCTTTTGTAAGAGCAAATTTTGTAAAAGGAGGGCCGATAAGCTGCGAAATAACAGTGGTGGCAGTTATTACAACTATTATGGTATTACCTATTTCGCCAGGAAAATACTGCGCTGCCAAAATCGACAAACCTATCGCAACGCCCGCCTGACTAAAAAGGCCTAAAGGAAGATATCTTTGAACTGATTGTGGCGCACCTGATATGCGCGCGCCAAAACGGGAACCGACAATCTTACCTATAAATGTACCAAAAAGATAAATCCCCACGAGTAAAACAGTAACCAATGTCATATGCCTAAGATTTAACCTTGCCCCTATAAGAACAAAAAAGAGGACATAAATAGGAGGAGTAAAACCCCCCATTAATTTAAACACCTCTTTACTTTTTTGAGGAGTTAAATTTACCACAACAATACCTACTGTCATGACAGCTAATAACATCTCAACATTTATCGCCAGAGATAAACCCGTAACAAGTAATACAGTACCAACGGTGAAAGCAAGAAGCCTTTCTTTTTCTGAGTATCTTCTAAAAATTCTGCTTAAGGCAAACCCCGATACAGTACCTAAAATAATAGCCCCTCCAATATCATATAAAGGGTGAACAAATGTTTTTAAAAATCCCCCGTGCATATGGCCGCTTAAAGCCCCAGCGACACTTGAAGCAACAGCAAAAAGCATAAGGGCCAATCCGTCATCCAAAGCTACAATACCCATTATAGTCGTAGTTAAAGGGCCTTTGGTTTTATACTCCCTGCATACCTCCGTAGTAGTGGCCGGGTCTGTAGCAGAAGCTATGGCGCCGAATAACAATGCCAGTGACCAAGCTAACTTTGTATCAAAGAAAAGACTGCCGATACCACCGACTAATAAAGAAACAAAAATGAACGGCGAAATACCCTCACATAAAAGAATAGTAATAAATTGCCTGCCATACTTCAATAGAATATCTTTTTTTAGTTCACCACCAACCATAAAACCAATCAGCCCTAAAGCAAAATAATTGAATGGTTGCATTGTGGTGATGATATTCTGGTTTACCATTCTTAAACCAGACTCACCAATAATAATTCCTATAGCTATATAACCTACAACTTGAGGAATTTTTAGTCTTTGGAATATACGCCCACCCGCAGTCCCGCCAAATAATGCCAACCCCAAAAGAAATAATATATTCAAATGGGCAATAGATATTTTAGCCAAAATATAATTTAATTGTTCAAACATAATTTATCCTAAACAATCCTTATTTGTACTAAGTTCAAGCGGCCATTTTCTAAAAAGTAAAAAACCCCCTACATGAAATAGGAGGGAAATATGGCGGGGACGATGGGATTCGAACCCACGATCACTTGATCGACAATCAAGGGTCTTGAACCAGACTAAACGACGTCCCCAGAAACGCTAAA
>JABMQK010000072.1 GCA_013203265.1 bacterium
ATCTTTTTTTGGCGGGAATCATTGCAATCACTTTCTTAAGATGGATTACAAAAAAACTCTAAATCTACCTAAGACCAACTTTCCTATGAAGGCCTCTCTGCCTCAAAGAGAACCGGAGATAATGAAATTCTGGCAAAAAATTCAGATTTACAAAATGATAAGGGAAGATCGAAAAGGAAAGAAAAAGTTTATTTTACATGATGGCCCCCCGTATGCAAATGGCAATATTCATATTGGTCACGCCTTAAACAAGATTTTAAAAGATATCGTTGTTCGATTTAAGACTATGTTAGGTTTTGATTCGCCTTATATCCCTGGTTGGGATTGCCATGGCCTTCCTGTAGAACATCAATTATTCAAGGAACTTAATATTACTAAAGAGCAGATTGATCGGATAAGCTTTAGGAAAAAAGCTTTTAAATATGCCATGAGATATGTAGATATTCAAAGGGAAGAATTTAAAAGATTAGGAATTTTCGCTGACTGGCAAAACCCATATTTGACATTAGATTCTAAATACGAATCAAAAATAGTTTGGTCTTTTGCTCAACTCATCAAAAAAGGTTTTATCTATCACGGCCTTAAGCCGGTCAATTGGTGTTTTAAATGTGAGACAGCTTTAGCCGAGGCCGAGGTTGAATATGACGACCATGAATCAGAATCAATATTTGTAAAATTTAAGATTGTTGAATCACAGAATAAAGACATAAAGGTAGATTCAGATACTTATATTTTGATATGGACTACTACTCCTTGGACATTAATATCAAATGTAGCGGTAGCTGTGCATCCTGATTTTGATTATGTCTTTATAGACACTAAAATTGGAAAATTAATTTTAGCAAAGAAATTAGCGAATTCACTATTAGAATTACTTTCTTTGAAGGATTCAAAGATAATAAAGGAGTTTAGAGGAAAGGATTTATTAGGATTAGTTTATGAGCATCCTTTTGGCTACCGAAAGGGAAAGGTAGTTTTAGCTGATTATGTTTCGCTAGAAGAAGGAGTAGGTTGTGTACATATCGCTCCAGGACATGGACAGGAAGATTATCAGGTAGGTTTAGAGTATAAATTACCCACGATTATGCCTGTGGATGAAAAAGGTAAATTCGATGATAGCATAAAGGAATTTTGCACTCAGCACGTATTTAAAGCAAATAAAGCGATAATATCGAAGTTAAAGGAGTTAGGCCTACTTTTGTATAATACAAAAGTAATACACTCTTATCCTCATTGTTGGCGCTGTAAGAATCCGATTATCTTTCGGGCTACCAAGCAGTGGTTTTTGTCAATAGATAAGGATAATCTGCGCCAGAGATTGATTTCTGAGATCGAAAATAAAGTTGAATGGATTCCTTCCTTTGGAAGAGGGAGAATTTCCAGTATGGTCAAGTTACGTCCTGACTGGTGTCTATCGCGACAGCGATATTGGGGGGTGCCTATTCCTGCTTTGATTTGTAAAAAATGTAAAGAGCATTTTTTAGACAATGAGTTTGTAGAGTACTTTGCGAAAATGGTAGAGAAAGAAGGTAGTGATGTTTGGTTTACTAAGGATGTAAAACAGCTTTTGCCAGCCGGTTTTAAACATAAAGGTTGTGGTTCGAGCGATTTTGAGAAATCAGAAGATATTCTTGATGTCTGGTTTGATTCGGGAGTGAGTCACCAGGCAGTATTACGAGATAACCCGGCATTGGGCTTACCGGCAGACATGTATTTAGAGGGCTCTGATCAACATAGAGGGTGGTTTCAGACTTCTTTAATTCCGTCTTTGGTTATTGATTCAAGAGCGCCTTTTAGAGAAGTATTGACTCACGGTTTTGTAGTTGATGGCGAAGGAAAGAAAATGTCTAAATCCCAAGGCAATGTCATATCACCCCAAGAAATCTATAAACAATATGGAGCAGATATTTTAAGGTTATGGGTAGCTTCAAGTAATTATAATGATGATATAAGGATTTCTAAAGAGATTATTGCAAGATTGGTTGAGGCTTATCGTAAAATCAGGAATACAGCACGTTTTATTTTAGGCAACCTGTATGATTTTTCACCAGACGAACATAGCCTTGAATACAAAGATTTAAATTTCATTGATACATATATGCTATATTTGCTGGAAGAGCATAAAAAGTCAGTAACGAATGGATACGATAATAAAAAGGAAAGATATGTCTTTCACCGGGCATACAAAAAGATTTATGAATTTTGCAATAACGATATTTCTTCATTTTATTTAGATATTTTAAAGGATAAGCTCTATACTCACGGCAGAAATTCCATATCCCGAAGGAGTGCGCAGACAGTAATATTTGAGATATTGAGTGCTATTGTTAGACTAATCGCGCCTATTCTATCTTTTACTGCGGAGGAGATTTGGCAGAATATGCCTAAAAGAAAAGAAGAGAAAGATATTCTAAGTGTGCATTTATTAGAATGGCCTAAATCTATTTCCCATTATCACAATGAAGAAGTTGTAGGCGACTTTAATAAGATTTATAGCTTGAGAGATTCTATTCTCAAATGTCTTGAAGAGGAGAGGACGAAAGGAAAAATTGGTAGTAGCTTAGAAGCAAAGTTGATTTTGAGTACTAACGAAAATTTGTATTTGGTGTTTAAAAAACACTTAGAGGACTTACCTTCTTTATTTATTGTATCGCAGGTTGAGTTGAGAAAGATAGCAAAGGGAGAAAGTAAGATAGAGATTGTCCCAGCTGATGGACAGAAGTGCGCTCGCTGCTGGAATTACAGAATAGATGTAGGCAAGGATAGGGCTCATCCGACTATTTGTTTGCGTTGTGTTGACGCCATAGAAAAAAAGTGTTGATTATTTTTTAATTTGGTTATATAATTCCTTAACTTTCATAGAGGTTAATTTGCGATTAGAATAAAATTATCATACTCAGGAGGTCTTAAGTGAAGAAAGTTAAGAAAGCAAAAGACATTAAGAAAAAAAAGTTTGATAAAAAAACAATAAATAAATTTAAAGAGCTTCTCATTAAGAGAAAACAAGAAATAAGTGATGAGATTAACCATATTTGTTCAGATACTTTGAAGCAATCGCAAAAAGAAGCCTCAGGAGATATTTCCGGTTATTCTTTTCATATAGCTGATGTAGCTACAGATAATTATGACCGCGAATTTAGCTTAGGTTTAGCTAGTAATGAAAGAGCTATTTTATACGAGATAGATCTGGCCTTAAAAAAGATTGAAGATGGTTCTTTTGGTTTATGTGAAGAATGTGGAAAATTTATTTCTAAAACTAGGCTCAAAGCCGTCCCCCAAGCTAAATTATGTATTAAGTGCCAGGAGGCAAGGGAAAAACAGGCGTGATTGTCCTAATAGGTATACTGGTTGTAATAATTGACCAGCTTTCAAAAATTTTATTCTCCAATACCCTCGTTTTAAATAAATCAATACCGGTAATTAATAATTTCTTCCATTTAACTCTCATCCATAATACAGGCATCGCTTTTGGTATTTTAAAAGGCAATTCAAAGAGTATATTAATAGTCACCATAATAGGCTTAGCCTTAATTATCTATTCTCTAAAAAGAGACTTTTTAGCTTCTAAAGGTTTTTTAGGGCGGAAGACATTATTTATAAGAAAGATATCTATAGGTTTTATTTTAGGCGGAGCATTTGGTAATATGATCGATCGTATTCGTTTTGGATATGTAATAGACTTTCTTGATTTTCGTATTTGGCCTGTATTCAATTTGGCAGATTCTTTTATTACTATCGGGGCAGTAATTTTATTCTGGGATTTATTTATTACTACCAGATCAAATAAAGCATAACTATTATGCATCCTATATTATTTGAGTTTGGCCCAATTAAAATCTATTCTTATGGATTGATGTTGTTTATTGCAGTTATTACATCGGTTAGTTTATTGGTCCGGGAAGGTGGTAAGTTAGGCTATAACAAAGATACAATATTTGATTTTGGGACTGTAATTTTATTTTCTGGTATTGTGGGAGCGCGTCTTTTATATATATGCCTTAATTTTAATTTCTACATAGAAAATCCCAAAGAGATATTTATGCTCCACCATGGTGGTTTAGCTATTTTTGGGGGAATATTAGTAGCCATAATAGCCGCATTTATATTCAGCAAATCGAGAAATCTCCCTTTTTTAAAAATTCTTGATTTAATCGCACCTTTCGTTGCCTTGGGTCATTCTATTGGCAGGGTTGGATGTTTTTTAAATGGTTGCTGTTACGGAATGCCTTCAAAGTTCGGAATTTATTTTCCTGTACATAATGATGTATTGATTCCTACCCAGCTCATTTCCTCATTCCTATTATTAATTTTATTTATAGTTTTAAG
>JABMQK010000073.1 GCA_013203265.1 bacterium
ATACCTTTTTCTTTAGCTATCTTAGAGATTTCTTTTACGGGCTGAATTACCCCAATCTCATTATTTGCATGCATAACTGAAATTAAAACTGTCTTATCTGTGATTGCTTTCTTTAAATCTTCTAAAGAGACTACGCCATTTTTATCAACTTTGACATAGGTTACTTTAAGGCCGTGTTTTTCAAGAAATTTTACTGGTTCTAAAACAGCGTGGTGCTCAATAGCTGATATAATAATATGATTGCCCTTTTTCTCATTGGCATAGGCGATACCTAGAAGTGCAAAATTATTCGACTCTGTGCCTCCAGAAGTAAATATTATCTCTTCTTCTTTTGCGCCTAAGAATGAAGCTATTTTGGAACGCGCCTCTTCCATAACCTTGCGTGCCTCCTGGCCAAAATAATGCAGGCTAGAAGGATTACCAAATTTCTCATAAAAATATGGCTGCATCGCCTTAATAGCTTCAGGATCAGTCGGCGTTGTCCCGGCATAATCAAAATAGTAACGTTTCATTATCCACTCCTATTCATACTTCCTGTACGATAACCTTCTAAATCAACGGTGACGTATCTAAAACCAAGCCGTTTGAGCCTCATCATAAACCCATTTGCTTTAATTAATTTAGGTAAATTGGTTTTATCTACTTCGATCCTTGCTAAATCTCCATAATCTCTTACTCTGATATTCCCACCTATGCCTAAATTCTCTCTGATAAAATCTTCTGCCTTCTCTATTCTTCGCAAGCGCTCTCTAGTAATAGTAGTGCCATATTGCATTCGTGAAGCAAGACAGGCCATCTGCGGCCTACCCCAACTTGGTAATCTAAACTTTTTACTTAAAGAACGAATCTCTTTTTTCGTTATGTTTATCTCGTCCAAAGGTGAACGCACACCTAGTTCTCTCTTTGCTTTTGCGCCAGGACGAAAATCAAATCTATCATCAGCATTAGTGGCATCGACAATATTCTTTATTCTATTTTTGAAAGCGATTTTCTTTAGCCGGCTAAATAATTCTTTTTTACAAAAGTAACAGCGATCTCTAGGATTTGAGTTAAAATTCCTATCGCTTAATTCGTGCGTCTTTATTATGATATGTTTGATATTAAATTGCCTACAAAATCCTTTTGCAAATTCTAATTCTTTCCTTGTGTAGGTCTCAGATACCGCTGTAACTGCAAGCATCTTACCCCTTAAACAATCTTTTGATATTTTAAGCAAAAAACTACTATCCACTCCTCCGGAGTAAGCGACCAATACCGATTCCATACTTTTAATAGTGCTTCTTAAAAACCTTAATTTCTTCTGTGTAGACATAGGAATAGCTTTATTTCCTATTTGTTGCTTTTTTGCTTATACAGAGACAACTTCTTTTATTTCTGGAACGCGTTGTTTTATAACCTTCTCAATTCCCATCTTTAAGGTCATCTGAGACATCGGACAACCCCCGCATGCACCTGTAAGTTTTACAGTTACTTTACCTTCATCACTAATGCTAATAAGATCAACGTTTCCACCATCTGCTTGTAAAGTTGGCCTAACTTCATTCAATGCATCTTCTACTTTTCGTTTTAAGTCTGACATGGCTATCTCCCTTCTTTAATGAGCGCACAACTTATGGAGTAAAACGACATAAGTTGTATGCGCGAATTGAACCCCCCCACCACTTTTAATGAGCGATATTTAATAAAAAGTGGTGGGGGTCAAATTCAGCCAACAAACTTATGTTCACTATGTTTCATAAGTTTGGGCTTCATTTGACCTTTAGTGAACATGTAATTTGCTATATTTTTTCTTATCTGAATTTAATAAATTCTCTATTGTTACGCTTTTAAGATAACCTTCAATTCTCTTTTTTAACTCAAGCCAGACAGGTCTTACTAAACAACCTCTCGGCTCTGCACATTTATTCTTAATATTAATAGTGCTAAAACAGATAGTTTCAAAGACACTGCCCTCAACACATTCAATAATATCTTTTATTGTAATCTTAGAAGCAGGCTTTGCCAAAACATAACCACCATTCCTGCCTCTAATGCTCTTTATTATACCTGCACGTCGAAGTTTAAGGAGCAGTTGTTCTATATAATCAATGGACAACTGCTCCTTTTTGGAAATCGCCTGTATGGAAACTGGCGTTTTCCTAGCTTCTCTAGCAATCCTTAACACACAGACTAAACCATAGACGCCCTGAGTAGTAATTCTCATAATAGCTTATTTCTTTTTCTTGCGTGCTTTCTTCTTAGATTTCTTCGTCCTGCAGGTTCCGCAGCCCATATCCACCTCCTTTAATAAACAAAATTATATTATAATACCCTACAAGATTTGTCAAGATTTATTTAGAGGTTACGGAAAAAGTTAAGCTTGGCGCGCTAAATACCTAAAGGCACTCAACATTGCCTTAGACCCTTCTCCTGCAGCAATTATAATCTGCTTCTCTGGCACATTGGTCACATCACCTGCTGCAAATATTCCCGAGACATTAGTCTCATTATAAGAATTTACTATGATTTCTCCGTATTTATTCTTTTCTATATCTTTAGCGAATTCAGAATTGGGAATAAGGCCTATCTCTACGAAAATTCCCTGAACAGATAGTATTTCTTCTTTATCTTCAATCTTTATCTTAATTGAATTTACCATCTTATCACCAACCACAGCGACCACCTGAGCATTATTAAAAATAGTTACTTTATCGCTTTGTGTAACTTTATCTCTCATTACAGCATCACCACTTAGCTGAGAAGTAATATTAATAATATAGACGTGCTTTGCTATATTTATTAATTGCAATGCAGCATCTAAGGCAGAGTTTCCACCACCAATAACCGCGACGTCTTTATCCGAGAACAACGG
>JABMQK010000009.1 GCA_013203265.1 bacterium
CAGCGTTAGATTTATCACTGCTCGGTTTTGATAAAAAGCAGCTTGAGGATATAAAGAAGTCCATTCACAGCCCTTATGGTTTAGTTTTTATTACTGGTCCGACAGGGAGTGGCAAATCAACCACTTTATATGCGGCATTAAATGAAATAAAGTCTCCTAAATATAATATAGTTACAGTTGAAGATCCTGTTGAGTATCGCCTGGAGGGGGTAAATCAGGTTCAGATAAAGCCAGAGATCGGTTTGACTTTTGCTTCCGCATTAAGGTCTTTTTTAAGACAAGATCCAGATATTATGATGGTAGGAGAGGTGAGAGATTTGGAGACGGCACAGATTTGTGTCCGTTCTGCTCTCACAGGTCATCTTGTATTAAGCACACTTCATACGAATGACGCATCATCCGCTATTACTCGTCTTGTAGATATAGGAATTGAACCATATCTTTTAATGCCATCTTTAATTTTAATTGTTGGCCAGAGATTAGTAAGGAGGCTGTGTCAAGAATGTAAAGAGCCGTATGAACCTACTGATGATGAAAGGCGAAAATTGAAGTTAGGCCAAGACTTAATCTATAAAGCCAAGGGATGCGAAAAATGTAGTCATGTGGGTTATAAGGGAAGGTTGTGTTTAGCTGAAGTTTTAATAGTAAGTGATGCAATAAGGAATTTAATTTTAGAAAGAACGAATTCACAGGAGATAACTGAAGTGGCGCGTGCTAATGGAATGCGCACCTTGACAGAGAGCGCCCTGGCTGCAGTAAAACAAGGCATCACTAGTTTAGAAGAGGCATTGAGCGCTACGTTAATGGAAGAGTGAAAAAGGGGACAGGCTACTTTTCTATTGGGATAATTGAGCTATGCCTAGAATTGAACGAGGTTTAACAGACAGTTTTATTTATTACGTGGGTAGAAAAGTAGCCTGTCCCCTTTTTTCCCATACATAACAATGCCAAAGTTTTCATATATTGCACGGACAAAAGAGGGCCTAAAAGATGCCAGCACGGTAGAAGCGGCAACTCAAGATGAAGCCGTGGCTGTTATTCAAAGAAAAGGATTAGTTATTACATCGATTATTCCATACGACGTGGCCTCTTTTGTTGCCAGTACTGGATTCAAAAAGGAGGATATCTCTTTAGGCGGACCCAAAATAAAGAAGTTTAAACGTAAGGGTGTTCGTTTTGGAGATTTAGTTATTTTTGCCAGGCAGTTGGCTATGCTTTTAGGGGCAGGTGTAAGCCTAATGAAATCATTAGATGTTATTTCAAAACAGGTCGAGTCCCAGAAGTTAAATGAGGTAATGGCCGATATGGCAAAAGATATGGAGTCGGGAAGAACTTTTAGAGACGCCTTATCTAAATACAAGAATATATTTTCTGAGCTTTGGCTTTACTTAGTAGAGACGGGGGAGGCGAGTGGTAATTTACCTAAGGTATTAGATCATCTGGCCAATTATTTAGAGAATAGAGAGGCGTTTAAATCAAAGATTATTTCTGCCTTAATGTATCCCGCTATTCTTTTTTTGGTAGCGGTCGGTGCGATACTATTTTTTGTTTTAAAGATAGTCCCCACTTTTACTAAAATACTTACATCTATGAATGTAGCATTGCCTTTACCTACCAAAATCCTTATCGGTATAAGTAATTTTTTAACGAAAAGATTTATTTTATTCGTTTTGATTATTGGCGGAATGGTTTTTCTATCCAAGAAAATGATGAAGAATGATAATGTCCGAAACATAATTGAGAAGATACAGCTAAATCTTCCTCTTTTCGGTAATTTTTTTCGTTTTATGATGATAGAGAGCTTTGCTACAACTATGTCTATACTCATTGAAAGCGGTGTCCCTATTATCTATGCTTTAGATATTTCTGAACGCAGCCAGCCGAATAAGACGATGCAAAGAATAATCGGTAATATTAAGATTAATGTGCGCGAGGGAAAATCATTCGCTGTTCCCTTAGAGAAGTCAGGTTTTTTTCCGCCTATGGTAGTGCAGATGGTTTCTACCGGCGAAGAAATCGGCGAGCTGTCTAATATGTTTAAAAGAATCGCCAAATACTATCAACAGTATTTAGAGGCCTTTGTTACAAGGTTGACGGCCATATTTGAACCCTTGATGATTGTATTTATGGGAATTATTATAGGAGCGATGGTTATCTCTATATTTCTGCCCATATTTAGTTTAGCTACTTCTACAGGCCATTAAATGAAGTAAATCCCGTTAGAAACAAATTTTCTAACGGGGTGAAGATTTATATTGAAATCTTATTAATAGATAGTATAATAAAAAAGAAAGGGGGTGGGAGAGAAAAATAATTAATAAGAATTGAAGTTGTGAAATTGTTAATACATTAGCTAATAGCTAAATGAGCAGTTGTGGTGTTTTTCTTCTCGACTGCTCACCCTGAGTGAACCCGAAGGGTGAATCGAAGGGTTTCTTTAATAGAGGAAATGAAAGGGGGAACAAAATGTTTCGGAAAAAAGGTTTTACATTGCTGGAGTTGATCATAGTTATCATTGTAATTGGAATTCTTGCTTCTATCGCATTACCGAGGTATATGAGGGTCGCTGAAAGAGCAAGACTTGCAGAGGCAAAGAATATGCTATCTTCACTTAGGTCTTCACAGATTAGATATTACGCACAACATCAAGAGTACTCAGCCAGTATAGATAAATTAGATATTGAGACTGGTACTGAGAAATATTTTAACTATACTGCGGCTGATGGAAACACAACAATCC
>JABMQK010000074.1 GCA_013203265.1 bacterium
AAAATCTCGAATTGACTTAAAGTCTCTAAAGAATGCCCCCATACATCCAAATGGTGATAAGGGCCTTGCTTAATACTACGCATCAATTCTATTTGTGGAATAATGCGCGATAAGATTCCAGCGCTATCTAAAAGCTTAATATATTTTGTCGCCTCTTTTGTATCTAAAATCTTAAATAACTCATCACGCACTCTCTCTCCAGAAACATTTAACAGTTCATCCTTGCCTTTTTTTGCTAACGATAGAGTCTTCTTATCAATTTCAAATTTAAAAATTGCAGACAGACTAAAGACACGTAATATCCTTAAGTAATCTTCAATAAAACTCTTATTTGAAGTAATTTTAATTAGCCCTTGCCTTAAATCTTTCAAAGCACCACAATAATCAATCAGCGATTTTTTTAAATCTCTGTTGGCTGGTAACTCTAAAGCTAAGGTATTAATCGTAAAATCTCGATGCAGTAAATCTTCCTTTAAATCCTTACCGCGAAAATCAGTAAAATCTAAAGTACAATCTTTATAAATTACTCTGGCACAACCATGTTCTTTATCTAAGACGACAAAACCGCTTTTTGTCTTTTTAGCAAATGCTCTCGCCAAACCAATCGCATCTTTGTCAACCGCAAAATCTAAATCTAATTTCTCTCTTTTTCTTTCAAGTATAGTATCCCTTAAAAAACCCCCTACAAGATATAATCGATTCTTCCTTCTCTTGCTTATCGAAATTATCACGCGAATAAAATCTTCTTTTAGTATCTCGATTAAATATCTCACTATAATTCCTTACAATCTATGGATCTTCACTGTATTGCTTATTAAATCAAGAGTCGCAACGCTGGAACTACCCGTTAGCCAGCCACCGCACTCTCCAGGATTAATAATCCAAGTGTGCTCACGCCTCTCTATACTTTCCTTATGGGTATGGCCAAAAATCACTATATCATAATCGGGAAAGGAAATTTTAGCTTTAGCTATATCATGAATTAAAAAAATTCTTCTATTAAATTTCTCCAATTCTAATATTTCATTTTTAACTTTACCATTAGATCTATTTGTTATACCGTCCTTCTCGCCATCACAATTACCAAAGACACCAAAATATGCACACTTTAAATTATTCTCCAACATCCCTACCGAGAACGGAGCGATATAATCTCCAGCGTGTAATACCAAATTAACATTCTTTTTATTAAATAATGTTATCGCCTTTTTTAACTTTGGAAGGTTATCGTGGCTATCTGAAATTATCCCTAATATCATTACTCGGGGGGATTAAATATCTCAGACTTATTCAAGACTTCTTCTTCTACAAAAATAGGAGACTTTGTCCTTACAGCCAAAGCGATACTGTCTGAAGGACGGGCATCTATATATTTAATTTGGCTATTACCTGTATTTAAAACCAGCTTTGCATAGAATGTGTTATTTAGTATTTTATCAACTATTACCTTATCTAACTTTACACCTAAATTATCAAGCAATGTTTTAAGCAAATCATGCGTTAGAGGACGAGGAGTATTTACACCGCCTACTTCCATCTTTATCGCCATAGCTTCTAATAGGCCAATAACTATAGGAAACATGCGAGAACCACTCTTTTCCTTTAAAACAATTATTTGTTCTTGTCTCTTTTCATCAATAATGATTTTGTTCAACTCCATCTCTACCATCTAACTTCTCCTATTGTGGGATCGTTTCCCTAGCATTCCTTTTAATTCCTTCATAAATTGATTCACATCCTTAAATTGCCGGTATACAGAAGCAAATCTAACATAAGCAACGTCATCCAATTTTGCCAACCTTTCCATAACAAACTCTCCGATAACCCGCGAACTCACCTCTTTATCAAAATCCTTATATATTGAACGCTCAACAGAGGTTACTATAGCTTCCATTCTTTCTAAGCTAACCGGCCTTTTTTCACATGCCTTTATAATTCCAGAAAGAATTTTTTTTCTATCAAATTGAGCTCTCCGTCCATCCTTCTTAATCACCAATAATGATGTTTCTTCCAAATATTCATGAGTGGTATAACGCTTTTTACACTTCAAACATTCTCTTCGTCGACGAATGGATTTACCGTCTCTACTCAGACGTGAATCCATAACTTTATCTTTTTTATATCCGCAAAAAGGGCACTTCATAAAAGCCTATATAAGTTTAAGGTCTCTTACCTTTTGATTTTCTTACCTTTATTCCTGCTTCTCTTAAAAAGTCTTTTGCCATCTTATCTGGATAACCATCAGCAATGACTATTTCTTTTACGCCTGCATTAATTAACATCTTTGCACAAATAATACAAGGCTGATTTGTGCAATAGAGAATACTGTCTTTAACTGATATTCCATAAAAAGCAGCTTGCAATAAGACATTTTGCTCGGCGTGTAGTCCTCTGCATAATTCATGGCGTTCTCCAGAAGGAATGTGAAGTTTATCTCTTAAGCAACCAACATCAGCACAATGCCTAATCTTAGAAGGTGTACCGTTATATCCAGTAGCCAAGATGCGCCTATCTTTAACAATTATAGCCCCTACTTTTCTTCTTAAACAGGTTGATCTTGTCGATATCAAACGTGCTGTGTCAATAAAATATTCATCCCAAGAAGGCCGTTTAAATTTTTTTTGTCTTTTTACCCCGTTAGAAAAGCTTCTCCTATTGGTATTAGAAGATATTTTCCTAACCGGATGAAAGAATTTAGTCTTTGCAGAAAGGGATAAAACTTTGATTTTTCTAACGGGGTTTACTCTTCCCATAGCTTAGTATATAAAGGAAATTCTTTAATCATTTCATCTATTTCTTTGGATATCCTATCGACCTCAACATCTTTATCGTTTGCGTTGATAGCTCTATCGATAAAAGAAGCGATGATCTCCATTTGCTTTGCTTTCATGCCTCGAGTTGTAACGGCGGGTGTACCCAAACGTAAACCGCTGGTTACAGCAGGGCTCTCCTTATCAAAAGGAATAAGATTTTTATTAGTAGTTATACGCGCCTTATCTAACCAATGCGCAGCATCCCTTCCAGTAATATTTTTACTGGTTAAATCAACCAAAAAAAGATGGGTGTCTGTATTGCCAGAGACTATCCTAAATCCAAACTTATTTAAAGACTGAGCCAAAGCCTTTGCATTTTCGACTACCAGTTTCTGATAAATCTTAAATCCCTCATTCATCGCCTCTTTTAAACCAGCGGCCTTAGCAGCAATGATATGCATTAAAGGCCCTCCTTGCGTACCCGGGAATATCAAGCTGTCAATTTTTTTAGCATATTCTTTTTTACAAAATACTATTCCTCCTCTGGGGCCTCGCAAGGTCTTATGCGTAGTAGCCGTTACAAAATCTGCATACGGTATAGGAGACGGATGTAGTCCCGCTGCGACTAAACCCGCAATGTGAGCC
>JABMQK010000075.1 GCA_013203265.1 bacterium
CACCATGGTGGCTTAGCTATTTTGGGAGGAATATTAGTAGCCATAATAGCCGCATTTATATTCAGCAAATCGAGAAATCTCCCTTTTTTGAAAATTCTTGATTTAATCGCACCTTTCGTTGCCTTAGGTCATTCTATCGGCAGGATTGGATGTTTTTTAAATGGTTGCTGTTACGGAATGCCTTCAAAGTTCGGAATTTATTTTCCCGTACATAATGATGTATTGATTCCTACTCAGCTCATTTCTTCATTCCTATTATTAATTTTATTCATAGTTTTAAGGCTTAGACAGTCTAGGCCGCATCTTGCTGGGGAGATCTTTATTGGCTATATTTTATACTATTCAGCATTGAGATTTCTTATTGAATTCTTAAGGGCAGATTCCCCGAAGTTATTTTTAGGCCTAACAATTTTCCAATATTTTTGCATCGTTTTATTTATTTCGGGGGCGTTATTTTATAACCTTACGTGGAAAAGAAAAACTTCATAATAGACCAAAATTCTGCAAATTTAAGAATCGATGTATTTTTAGCTACTCAGCTAAGGGACCACTCAAGAACATCGCTTAAGAATCTAATTATTAACGGATTTGTTTCAGTAAATAAAAAAAAGACTAAACCTCATTACTGTCTTAAGTTAAATGATTGTATTGATATAGAAATCCCGCCCAAGAAAGAGATTTCCCTAATTGCCGAGAATATCCCTTTAGACATCATATATGAAGATGAGGATTTAATAGTGTTAAATAAACAGCCTGGAATAGTTGTACATATTGGCGCGGGAAATTCTAAGTCAACATTAGCTAACGCTCTTCTTTACCATACTAAAGAATTATCAGATATAAATCCTCAGCGACCCGGTATAGTTCATAGATTAGATAAAGAGACATCTGGTCTTATGGTTATCGCAAAAAATAATTTTACACACTTAGAATTGGTAAAACAATTTAAGGTCCATTCAATAAAGCGTCGCTATATCGCTTTAGTAAGGGGAAGGGTTGAGTTTAAAGAAGGGGTAATTGATCTGCCTATTCATAGACATCCTTTAAAAAGAAAGAGTATGTCTGTCTCATTTAATCCTGATGCAAAAAATGCCCAGACATTTTACAGGGTATTAAAGCGGTTTGATAATTTTCCCCACGCACCAGTCCCGCATAATTGCGGGACGGTGCGAGGTTGCGCTACACTCAAGCCCGTAGGAAAAGGAGCCGCGGCTGCCACAGTGGGATACCCCACGTGGTGTCCCATAAAGCCGTGTAGCTTCACACTTTTGGAGTTAATTCCAAAGACTGGACGTACACATCAATTGAGAGTTCATTTAGCCTATTTAAAACATCCGATTCTTGGCGATGGTAAATATGGTAATAAAAATGAATTTTCAAGACTTGCGCTACATGCTAAAGACTTAGGTTTTTCCCATCCGCGAAAAGGACAATTTCTGGAGTTTACATCTTCTCTACCCCAAGAAATGAAAGACGTTATTGGGAATATTCAGGTATAGGATTGTCCTAAACCAAATCAGAGATTGGTTTAGGACAACCTTGCACTGAACTTGTTCTGGTGCAAGGTTGCATTTTATAAATCTTGTGATATAATCAATTTAAATACTGAAATACTGATTTTTCGTTGGTCTTATTTTTTCTTGGGTAAGATGAGGTATTTTAAGGGGTAAGATAGGTGAAGAATAGAGCAGAGGCATTAATATTTTTTGTTATTTTTTTATTGATATTCTCTTTAGGTATCGCGGGGTTCTACTTTATCTCTTATAAGTATGAGAGGAAAACACGTAGAGAATCGGAGGAACAGCTCGCTTTTATAAAGGACGAGAAGGAGAGAATAGAGAGGCGAATTGAGAAGTTGGGAGAAGAGAAGGAAACTTTAGAGGAGAAGATTAAACAAAACGATGAGCTTATCCCTAAATTAAAAGAGAAATTGGAGAGGGAAATTCAAACAAAAGAATTGTTAATGAGCGAACATGAGAGCTTAGAGGATGAAATTCTCCAGTTTAAAAAAGAAAACAAAGAGACTAAAAGTGCCTTACTCATAAAGATTCAAGAATTAACTCAGTTACAGAATCGTTTAAACGCCGCTGTTTTAGAAAGGAATGAATTAAGGGCAAAAATCTCAGAATTAACTCTTTCAAGAAATAATTCAGAAGATTTAGATAAGATTATTGTTACTCCTTCCGATTCCAACAACGAAATTAAAATACTAAAATCACCTTTATCGACAGAGGTGTTGGTGGTTAATCGAGAATATGGTTTTTTAATATTAAATGTAGGCAGGCCTGATGACGTGGAGCGAGGGGATGTATTTGAGATTCTTCATAGAGGTGTTTCAATAGGAAAAGTTCGAGTTGAAAAGATACACGATACTATAAGCGCAGCTGATTTTTTAGAAGGTTTTAAGAAGAAAGTAGTTAGCGATGGGGATGTCGCTAATAGAATAAATTAATGTCATACCTAATAAAACCCTACCAGAAAATTCAAGGTATCCTGAATCTTGCCGGAGATAAGTCAATTTCTCATAGGGCGGTTATACTCAGCTCTATAGCAGAAGGCAAGACCTTGATAAAGAACTTTAGCTTCTCAGATGATTGCAAGGCGACCCTAAAGGCCTTTAAAACCCTGGGAGTTAATATTAAGAAGAAAAATAAGGATAGTCTTATCGTTTACGGAAGAGGAGTCTTTGGTCTAAAAAAACCAAAGCAGACAATAAATTTAGAAGAGTCTGGAACTAGCACGAGGATACTTGTGGGTCTTCTTAGTGCACAGAATTTTAGTTCAAAACTCGATGGCAAGGAGCCATTACGTAAGAGACCTATGCTTAGAATAGTCCATCCATTAAGATTAATGGGGGCAAAGATAAAGGCAAAAGTCAAAAATAAAGATGAGTATCTGCCGATTTTAATTTCACCAAACAGACTTAAATCTTTATCCTGGAGGATGTCTATACCAAGCGCTCAAGTGAAATCTGCTATTCTTTTAGCAGGTTTATATGCAAAAGGGAGGACAAAAGTTTATGAACCTGTAAAATCCAGAGATCATACTGAAAGGATGTTAAAGCTGTTCGGCGCAAATATAGAAGTAAAGGCAAAAAGTATTTATATTAGCCCTTCCAGTTTAATTTCACCTAAGAAAATTTATATACCTTCAGATATATCTAGCGCCTCATTCTTTATAGTTTTAGCATGTTTACTCAATAATTCTTGTATCAGGATAAATAATTTAGGTTTGAATCCTTCTCGGTGCGGAGTAATTGATGTATTGAAAGGAATGGGTGCTCATATTCGAATTATCTGTAAAGAAAAGGGCCATTTTGAGCCAATAGGAGATGTAATTGTGAGGTCATCTAAATTAAATGGTGTTATAGTAAGTGAAGATATCATACCTAGGTTGATAGATGAATTGCCGATTTTGATGGTTGCTGCTTCGTTGGCGAGAGGCAAAAGTGTTTTTAAGGGTATAGGGGAGTTAAGAGTCAAGGAGACAGACCGTATAAACTCAATGGTTAAGAATTTATCGAACATGGGTGTGAAAATAGAGATGGTAGTCAAAAAGGGTAAAGAAGTTATGACGATAAATGGAGTTAATAATCTTAATGGAGGATTGTTGAAGAGTTTTGGTGATCATAGAACAGCTATGAGTTTGATTGTAGCAGCCTTGTTAGCAGATTCACCGAGTAGAATTGATGATATAAAATGCATTTCGAAATCATTTCCTAATTTTTTCAAGATTTTAGGTCAGATTTTAAGATAGAATCTTGCTTTCTTTGCAATGAGGTAGGCATAGTAGAAAGGATTATTTAATAAGGTATACTAAGGAATTACTTGGTTGGCTATGGCTTCTTTTGCCCCCGGGGTCTGAGCTATCGCTTCAGCGGTTTTTCCTCCAGCCTCAGCGATCTTACCTATGGCTTGCCCAGCAGCAACAACAGTTTTTCCCGCAGCTTCAGCCACTTTTCCCGTAGTTTCAATAGCGGTTCCAACTGTTTTAATTGTCTGCTCGGGAATTTTAAATAAGGCACAGCCACTTAGCAATAATGATAAAAATAAAGCCCAAAATATCTTTTTCATAGCCCATTTTATCACGTACTCCCAGTAAACACAAATTAAATAAGCCTAATTTTTTATATGATTGACAAAGAATATCGGAGCACTATAATAAATTATGGTTGCTTAACGATTGTGTCTTCTCGAAGACGATTTTCGATACTTTAGTGATGTAGAGATGTAGGAAAGTAAGGGATTGAATATGAATTTAGATTTCAAGCCTATACCTAAATTCTGGAGATGGTTATTCGTTCTGATACTTTTTATTCTTGCAGGTTTTTTTTATGCGCAAAAAATAAATTTTACCGCTGTAGATTTAGGAAGGCATATCAAAAATGGAGAGGTCTTTCTTAATCAGTTTCATCCGATTTCTACCAATTTTTATTCTTATACTGAACCCGATTATCCTGCAGTTAATCACCATTGGGGAACCGGTGTAATCTTTTATTTATTGCAGAAGTCAATTGGATTTAAAGGACTCTCTTTTTTTTATATTATACTTAATTTAGCCACATTTTTCTTTTTCTTTAGAGTGGCTGAAAAGAATTCCAATTTTAATTTAGCTTACCTTTTTGCTATCTTAAGCATACCTTTAATAACTACTAGGATAGAGATAAGGCCAGAAGTCTTCAGTTATTTATTGTTAGGTATTTATTTCTTTCTCCTCTATCAATTTAAACAGAAGAAGATAAGTTTTAGAGCCATTCTCGTAATTCTTTCTTTGTTTCAGATTCTCTGGGTCAATTTGCATATATTTTTTATTATGGGTCTTTTTTTAATAGGTGTATTTTTGTGTGATAGCTGGATTTGCGAAAAAGACAGAAAATTAATAAAGCAATACTTTCTTTTATTGTTAGTTTTAGTAGCAGCTTGCTTTATCAACCCTTTTGGTTTCAAGGGTGTTTTAACCCCATTAACAATTTTTAAAGAATATGGCTATATGATTGCGGAGAATCAATCGGTTATATTTATGCAGAAACGATTTTTAAAGCCGGTTTATTTTTATTTTGAATTCATTTTTCTGATTACGTTAATAAGTTTTGTCGGTATTATTTTTAGGAAAAAGTTGAAATATTGTATTGTGCCGCTATTACTTACGATTTTCTTTGGTGCTTTTGCCTGGAGGACGATAAGAAGCTTGCCTCTTTTTGGTTTATTCTTTCTTCCTATTGTGGCGGATAATTCTTACCATTTTATTCAACTCTGTTCTATTAAGACGAGAAAGATTATTCAGATTTTTGTCTTTGTACTTTCTATTGGTTTATTAGTGTTAATGGGTTTTTTCTTGAAACAACATTACTCTCAATTTCGCGGTATAAAGGGATTAGGCTTAATGCCAGATGTTCAGTTGTCAGCAACTTTCTTTAAACAAAATCAGATTGAAGGCCCAATATTTAATAATTACGATATTGGAGGGTATTTAATCTATTATCTTTTTCCTGAGCATAGAGTTTTTGTGGATAATCGTCCAGAGGCCTATAGCGTTGCGTTTTTTAAAAAAACATATGTTCCCATGCAGGAAGATGAAGAGGTTTGGAAAAATGTTGATGGCCAGTATAATTTTAATGTGATTTATTTTTATCGACACGATTATACGCCTTGGGCGCAGCCCTTTCTTATCAAGAGGATTCAGGATTCTCAATGGGCGCCTGTATTTGTCGATAATTATACTTTGATATTGCTTAAGAGAAACGCGAAGAATAGACGGTTGATACAGCTATACGAATTACCGCAGGGGATTTTTCAAATCCGAAAATAACAATTCTAGAAGCGACTGCGATTATTTCTATAATTCCATCCGAGTAAACCAAAATATATAATTATTGATATTAGGGATATCCACTTTCCTATCTGAAATGCTAATGGTAGGTATTCTACGCGGATATGGTGGTGTCCTTTAGAGAGTGGGATTGCTTGTAGGATATAATTGGCTGGCATGATATTATATTTTTCTTGTGTGCTTCCCACCAAGGATCTAGCGTGCCATTCTTTGCTATAAAGATTAGTGATTAATAAAATCGCAGGATGCGTAAGATTAATTTCAATTGTAAGGTGATCTGTTGAGTAATTAAGGATTTTAGTAGTTCCTTCTTTTAATGATTTTGATGGTTTGGGATACGGCATTGATTGAAGAATTACTTTTTCTCGCGGATTAAAATCAGCGTCGTTCATTGCTACAAAGATTTGGTCACGCCCAGGAATAAGAGCCCAATTATTAATTAATAGTAGAAGAGGTAGGGTCGAGCCATTATCTATATAATGCATTTTATTTTCATAGTGAAAGAAAATATAGCGGCACCGAAGCATTTTAATGAGTGGATGGAAATGATGGAATCCCAGAAACTGATTTGCTGTGTCGGGATTACGGCCTTGGGTAAAAGTTATGAATTCAGCGTAGCGTTTTAGCACTCCCGGATCATATCCATCGATATTGTGCATTTGTAGCGACATGGTGCTATTAGGATTGTTAAAATAGAGAATACGATAGTCGCCCGGATAATTGTCTTTGAATGTTTTCATTTCCGCAGACTTTGTCGATGAAAGGTGAAAGGTAGCTCGTGAGGCCTTTGCAAAAATAAAGATTTCAATGATAGCTATTAACACAATCACATAGGGGATTTTATTGAACTTTCGCATGGAAAGCACTATCGAGATTAAAAGTAATGTTCCAGCTGTAATAATGATTCCTTTAGATGCTAAGAAGCCTGCCTGTTGGATAAATGTCGCATTAGTATAGATTTCAACAGGGAGATAAGATTCACCCATATTATATACCGCATACATAATGTGTTGCCAGAGAGCTTGAGGATTTTTTATAATCGAATACCGAAGACAAAGAGCTGTAACACCAAATAAAAGGCTTCCCATTACAGTCAGGATAATCATTTTGCGGGGAATAGATTGAGAGCGTATTATATAATTCAATCCGATACCGGCCTGCAAGATAATAAATAGTGACGCAAAGAAAATGAATTTAGAGGAACCTCTGAACATATTAAAGCCGGGAATCCATTGGTAGAGGAAACGAAATAGCGGGGTGTGAGAGCCTAAAGCAAGAATAAAAAGCATTGCTATTATTGTTATTGAGATGTATCGGATATTTTGTTTTCCATAGATAATACCGAAGATTGTAAGGATGAGTCCAGTTACGCTTATAAAAAGCGACATCTCCCATAGGTAACAGCGCCCCCAGTATAGAAGAGATATGTTATCGCCGAAAAAATTAGGCACTAAAAAAGTAAGAAAATTCTCCGGAGGAAAAGAAAATAACGAGGCAAAATTATAAGATAGTCCATTGATTCTAATACTTTCTCCGGCTGCCTGGATACTGGTTAGTATTTGCACAGCTCCTAAAGCAAATGCACCTATGTAGATAATAAAAATACCTGATAGTATCTTTATTCGATGTTTAGCTTTTATTATACGAAGCCCTGAATATAACAGAACAGCAACTGCCGTATAAAATAAATATTGAGGGTGGCCGGCGAGTATTTGCATGGTAACTGCGAATATCCCCAGAAAACACTTGTCAAATGAGTAATTTTTAAACAGTCTATCTATTGATAAAAAGACGAGAGGCACCCATATCATAGTGCAGAGATTAGGCAGGTGACCAGCATAGATATGCAGGAAATGCGCACCGCAAAACATCAAAAGAACCGACGAGAGAAAACAAGCCAAGGGGTGCAATTTGTAGTGTAATGTCCAAAGATACATAAATATTCCCGCAAGAAATATATGGAGCGCGATACTAAAATTAATCGCCTTTGAAAGAGGAAGAAATAGATAGAGAAGGTTCAGAGGATAGAGGAGCGCTGATTGGGATCCTCCCAGATATGGTATACCGCAGAATATATATGGGTTCCACAATGCGATGTTTCCATTTCGTAACTCTCCAAAACCAAAATCCCTCCAGTAGATAAATTGATTATGGATGTCACAGGTCTGGTTAGAGAGCACGATATCCTTCGAAGTAAATAAAACATCACCGAACATAGCAATTGTGAGAATAAATAGTCCAAATAATGCTAGTACAAAATGAGTGTTATGGTGGTTTTTGGGTTGATTGTCTTTTATCAGGTATGGTTTGAGTTTGAACATCATTTTATTATAACAAATATTAATTTCCTATACAATTAAACACTTTGTTTCAATTTGGCTGGTTTATTTATAAGGTTAGTATTGATATAATGAATGATAGAATAAAATATTCGAATGAGTTAATATATAAATATTGTTTTTCATAGTGATTTAGGACGATGAGTCATAAAATTATTTATATAATTAAAAATGTTGTTTATTTCTATAGCATAAGTATAATTAATAGATTATGAATATGAAGATTTTTGTCAGGACTTTCGGTTGCCAGATGAACGTTCGTGATTCTGAGCTTGTGATTGCACAGTTTTTGAATAATGGCTATAAACTTACAGATACGATTCAGGACGCGGATGTGATTCTATTTAATACCTGTTCTGTGCGCCAGCATGCGGAAGATAAAGTTTGGAGTGAGCTTGGGCGCATGAGGCAACTAAAGAAAAATAAATCTGATTTAATAGTAGGTGTTATCGGGTGTATGGCTAAGAATTTGGAGAATAAGATAATTGAGCGCATGCCGCATGTAGATTTAGCAGTTAGCTCCAATGATTTAGCCAATACCTATGATTATGTAGAAGATATTTTGAATAAGCGCCAGCATATTGTAGCTGTAGATTCAAAACAGCGCGACAAATCATTTTACAAGAATTTGTATCATTGGGATAAAAAACATTGTTATGTGAATATTAGTGAAGGCTGTAGTAATTTTTGTTCTTATTGTATTGTGCCGTATGTTAGAGGTATGCACCGTAGCCGTTTAGCCGACGATATTTTAAAAGAGGTAAAGCAATTGATTAAAGATAAGGTTAATTCAATTACACTTTTAGGACAGAATGTAAATGATTATTATTCAAAGTTTAAAGTTGAAGGTTTAAAAGTCAAAAAGATTAATTTTGTTGATTTATTAGAATTGATTAGCGGTATCAAAGGTATAAAGGAGCTAAGCTTTGTGACGTCACATCCGAAAGATATTGATTCTAGGTTGTTTGATTTAATGGTACAAAAAAAGAATATTAAGAAATATTTACATCTTCCGGTCCAATCTGGTTCAAATCGAATATTAAAGTTGATGAATCGTGGCTACACACGTAAGAGATATTTTGAGATTATTGAACAGTATCGCAAAAAAGTTCCAAATGGAATTTTAGCTACGGATATTATTGTGGGATTTCCTACAGAAACAGAGAAAGATTTCAATGAAACACTAGGCTTATTAAAAGAAATTGAATTTAACTTTTCCTACATCTTTAAATATTCTCCTAGGCCACATACCAAGGCTAAAGATTTAGTTGATGACGTTTCCAAGGAAGAAAAGAAGAGAAGGCACGGGATTTTGTTAAGCCTGCAGAAGGATATTTCGAGGAGAAAGAGAAAAACTTAAGTTATGAATGCTGATTATTTATCCGATCCTGATGTTCGTTTAATGCTTAAGTTTAAAGAAGGCGACAAAGCTGCATTTGAAGAGCTTCTAGATAAATACCATAAGCGAGTGATAAATTTTATCTATCGAATGGTTCAAGATAGAGATGAGGCAGATGATTTAGCTCAAGAGGTTTTCGTTAGAGTTTACAACTCTACAAAACACTATGAACCAAGAGCAAAGTTTTCAACATGGATCTACAGAATCACCAAGAATTTATGTTTGAATGAATTGAGGAGAAGGAAAAGAAAGTTCATCTCTTTAGATGAGACTATTTCTACAGAGGAGGGTGAGCTTAAAAGAGAAGTAGCGAGTCCTAATGCGACTACTCCTTTTCAAGACGCCTTTAAATATGAATTACAAAAGATGGTCAGAGAAGCGATAGAATCTCTACCTGCTAATCAGAGAATAGCTGTTGTTTTAAGAAGATATGAACAGTTATCTTATGAGGATATCGCCAAGACTATGGAGTGTTCTGTTTCAGCAGTAAAGTCGCTTTTAAATAGGGCCAAGGAGTCATTAAAGGATAAACTCATGCCTTTAATGAGGGACGAAATTTAAGCGAAACTTTTATGTATTTTAAGTGTTTAAATAGATAGAGAGGTAAAAGATGAAGTGTCAAAAGATTAGAAGATTAATACCGGATTTTTTGGAAGGCCAGTTGAGCGATAAGTTAAATATTTTGGTTTCTGGACATCTTAAATTATGCAGAGAGTGTGTTAAAGAAAAGGAACTTTACGAAAAGTCCTGGCAACTAGCTGGTAGTTTAGAAGATATCGAACC
>JABMQK010000076.1 GCA_013203265.1 bacterium
CTCGCTCTATCGATATCAGATTGGACACAAAACATCTTAACGCATCTAACCATCCTCCTTACAAACCAACTAAATAAACGATATTTACCAAAAGAACGGTCTGATAATCTCGCATTCAAAACCAAAACAGGTATCTTGTTTTTTTCTGCATAATAGAGTAGATTTGGCCACAGTTCCGTCTCGATTAAAATAAGAAACTTTGGTTTTACCTTTTTAAAAAAAGGCCTAACAAGGAAACTAAAATCAAAGGGCATATATAGACTTAAAATATTATCATTTGATAAACTCCTGGCTAAGGCTCTACCCGTATCAGTAATTGTCGTAATTAAAATAATCTTTTGTGGAAACCTAAGGCTCAGCTGCTTGATTAAGCTTTTGCACGTTGACACTTCTCCTAAACTAACAGCATGTAACCAAATGACATCTTTATCTGCAATAGTCTTTAAAATATCTTTCTCTACTATTTGAAAACGAGTAAAAACCTCACTATTGAATTTTCCTTTTAACATCAAAGAGATAAAATAAAAGGGAATTAACAAAATCAGAATTATATCGTATAAAATCAGAATTATCTTCATATTATGCTCGAGGATGAGCTTTGTCGTAGATGGCCTTAAGCCTATCGGTCGTCAAATGAGTATAGATCTGCGTTGATGAGAGATTGGCATGACCGAGCAATTCCTGGACAGATCTTAAATCCGCGCCTCTGTTTAATAGATGAGTAGCGAAAGAATGCCGCAGCGTATGCGGAGAGACACCAGACCTTAAACTGGCCGTGTGAATATATTTTTTTATAATTTTTCTTATCCCCCTATCGGTAATCCGTTTGTTATTTTTATTTAAAAAAATGATGTTGGTTTGCTTCTTTGTTTTTCTGTAGGAATTTCTTTTGGCTAAATACTTATTTATCACTCCCAAGGCCCTATCGCCAATAGGAATTAATCTTTCTTTCTTACCCTTACCTAAAACCTTTACTGTTGCACCGATAAAATCAATATTTTCCATATTTAAAGATACTAATTCTGATACACGCATACCAGTTGAATATAAAGTTTCTATGATAGCGCTGTCGCGCAGGCCGAGCAAATCGTTTGTGTTTGGCGCCTCGATTAACCTCACAACTTCGTCTTCAGTTAAAAAGATAGGTAACATCTTATCCTGTTTCGGAGTGGACAGCATCAAAACGGGATTATTCTTTATTAGGCCTTCTCTAAATAGAAATTTATATAGACTGCGCAGGCACGATAGCTTTCTGGCTATCGTTCGATTGGTGAAATTGCCTTCTTTTAAATAGGCGAGGAATTTACGCAAGGTTAAATAATCTACACTCTCGATAGGCTTATCCTGTAGGAATTTTTTAAAGTCATATAAATCTAACTTATAATTTAAAGTAGTATGTTTCGAAGCATTTTTTTCTATATCCAAAAACCTCAAAAATTTTTCGATCAACCTATCCATATTGCTATTTATAATCTATAAAAGTTTTTATTCCGGTAATTTACTGCTGGTAAATCTACATTTGGGGAAATTCGAACAACCGTAGAAAACCTTACCTTTAGACCTTCTTTCTACTAATTCACCACCACAATCCGCTTCAGGACAAATCTTTCCAGTAGTTATTGATTTTGAAAATTTACACTTTGGGTAATTTGAACAACTGAGGAACTTCCCTCTTCTACCCCATTTTACTACCATAGCCTTGCCACACTTCTCGCATATCTCATCTGAAAATACCACTTCTTTTTTTATAGTCTTTTTTGCAAAATCAACCTTTTCTTTAAAGGGTTGATAAAATTCATCCAATACACTTATCCAGTTATAAGTACCGTTCTCTACCCTATCTAATTCTTCCTCCATACGAGCGGTAAACTCTATATTCATAATCTTAGGAAAATATTCCACCAACATATCGTTTACCTTAAAGCCTAATTCAGTCGGAAACAGGTATCCTTTTATTCTGCGTACGTAATCACGGGAAGTAATCGTTCGAATAACCGGCGCATAAGTGCTGGGCCTTCCCACTCCACCTTCCTCTAATGCTTTTACTAATGAACCTTCGGAAAAACGAGCAGGAGGTTTGGTAAAATGTTGCGAAGAATTAATATTTAATAAGTGTAGCTCTTCGCCTAAAGACAGTTTCGGCAAGCGGGACTTGTCTTGTGCTATCTCTATATTATAAACCTTACCAAAACCTTTAAATAATATGTTAGAACCGCTAATCCTAAACAAAAACTCCTCTGCCTGTATATCCACAGAGGTATTTTCATATAAAGCTGGTTTCATCTGAGACGCTACAGCCCTCTTCCAAATCAATTCATATAATTTGTATTGATCCGCAGCTAAATACTGTTTTATCTTTTGCGGTTCTCTAAAAGGACTTGTTGGCCGAATAGCTTCGTGTGCCTCTTGAGCCATCGCTTTAGATTTGTATACATTTGGCTTTTCCGGCAAATACTCTTTTGAGAATTTCTCTGAAATGAATTCCCTCAATTCCTCTATTGCGACTTGTGCAATTCGAACTGAATCTGTTCTCATATATGTGATAAGACCGGCTGAACCTTCTTTCCCTAATTCAATCCCTTCATAAAGTCCTTGGGCTAATATCATTGTTTTAGTAGTCGAAAAACCCAATTTATTAAATGACTCTTGTTGTAATGAACTAGTAATAAAAGGAGGCAGCGGATTTCTTTTCTTCTTCTGAACCTGAATATCTCCTACCTTAAAACAACTATCTTTGATTTTCTCTTTTATGGCATCCGCATCTTTCTTATTATTTATAATAATCTTTTTATTGTCTTGTTTTTCTAAACGGGCGAGGAAACTCAGTTTTTCTGACTTTACCTTTGACTCCTTCTTTTTTAATTCAGCTAATATCTTCCAAAATTCCTGTGGGATAAACTTTTGGATCTCCCTGTCTCTATCAACAATAAGCCTAAGGGCCACCGATTGCACTCTGCCCGCACTCAAACCTCGAGTAATCTTTCGCCATAATAACGGACTTAAAAAATAACCTACGATTCTATCTAAAATGCGGCGGGCCTGCTGCGCCTGAATCTTATTAATATCAAATTCTCTAGGCTTATCGAAAGATTCTTGTATGGCTCTTTGGGTAATTTCATGAAAGACAACCCTTAAAGATTGTTTATCTTTAATCTTTAGTTTCTCTTTTAAATTCCAACCGATAGCCTCTCCTTCTCTGTCCGGGTCTGTAGCAAAATATATCTTGTCTTTATCCTTTGATTGCTTTTTTAAATCACTAAGCAGTTTTTTCTTTCTAGGTATAACGACATAATCAGCCTTAAAACCATCCTCTATCTGAATACCTAATTCCTTTTGAGGCAAATCTATGATATGGCCCATACAAGAGACCACAAGGAAATTC
>JABMQK010000077.1 GCA_013203265.1 bacterium
CAGAAATACTATTATATTGTATTGAGAACGAAACTCCCAGAAAGAGACCATATTTTGGCTCACCAGAGGAAGCCCTATTAATTTATCCGTTAGATAGGTTGCGAAGATTACTTGAATTGCCTGAATTGGATTGGCAAGAAGTAGAGGGTTTAATTGTTGAAGTTAATAGGATATGGATAGATATAGGTTCAAAACGCCGCCTTAAAACCGATACTGAAAACCAGATTGCAAGAGTTGAATATATAGATGATACAAAAAATACAATTTTTAGCTCGCCGGTGAAGGAAGGTGAAGATGAGGCAAAGGCGAGGAGCAGGATAGCAGATTCATTCAATAACACTACCAACAAGAAAACTTCCAGCAGCCCGATAGAATTAGGGTTTAACCCTAAAAGATTTAGCAAGGATGAGTGGAAGCGCAAATCAGAGAAACTATTGCCGAAGGCAAAAATTGGGATAAATGCGTTTATTCAAGCTCAATATGATGAAGGAAAATATGTTGATGATATTTATAAAAAAGCTATGACAAATACTTATCGAAATTTAGAGAAGTGGCTGACAAGTGAGGCGATATACAAGTTATCAAAAGGAACTCTTAAGAGGCTTCTTGAAGCTATTAAAAGTGGAGAGTGGGCGGCTCTTGTTGAGGCTTTTAGGGGAAATATCGTATTCGGAACAGCCGGGATTAGAGGCCTATCAGCAAGGAATATGGAAGAATTGTTAAAATTAAAGAATGAAGGCCCATCTGCTGAAATCATAAAAGGTCCAAATACAATTAATGATATTGTTTTTATGCTCTACTCTGTAGGAGTCGCAAGATATGCAATTGATAAAGGAATTGATACTGTTATGATCGGATATGATAGCCGCATTGCTGGAAAAGAGTTTGCCGAGATGATAGCAGAAACAATTTTAGGCCAATCAACTACAAATCACAGATTTAAAATAAAGCTCTTTGATGAAGCAAGTCCTTTTCCAGAAGAGAATTTCGGAATTACGACAAAAGAGGGGCGGTCAGGATTAGGCATACTTATTTCAGCGAGCCATAATCCGAATGTTTATAATGGATATAAAATTACGAACAATACAGGTTCGCAATTATTGGACGAAGAAAGAAATGAGATTCTAGAATATATAGAAAGGGCAGAACTTGACCAAATTAAATTAATGCCCTTAGAAGAAGCAGCAAAGAATGATCAACTGATATGGATTGGTGGAGCCGAAGCTTTGCCTGATACCAAGATGGATTACAAAGGGGTAGATGTTAGTGGAAAGAATCTCGTTAATTTACACGCAGCTTACAATAAGCATCTTGCTAACTTTGTTCACATTGACCCTGAAGTAGCAGAAGTTTTAAAGATAGGGTTTGCTGCTTATAATGGTTCAGGATATGCTGCAGTGCCTAGAGTTTTAGCGGCGCTTGGCTTTACTCAAGTTCAGGCTATTACGAAGCTCCAAGAGCTTAATGGTCTATTCCCCGCGTTTGGTCAGGGTGAGCAGCCAGACCCGGGCGATCCGATTGCGGCAGATGTTGCTATTAAAGAATTTATTTCAGAATACGGACAAGAAGCATTTGATAACTTAGATGTGTTGTTAGGCACAGATCCTGATGCGGATAGGGTTGGAATAACAACAAGAGTTCCTCAAGGGCAGCAATATTTATTTGGAAAATATAGGCTGATGATTGCTAATGACGCATGGGCATTGTTATTGCATCATAATTTGTCTAAGGCCAGAAAAGCCGGCACTCTTGATCCTGAAAGAAGTTTTTTCGTAACAAGCCATGTAACCAGCGACGGCATTGCAGCTGTGGGCGAATTATTTGGCGTTAAAGCTCTCGGCCAGATGTTAGATGCTACTTTGACAGAAGAAAGAGGAGATTATTTGAATGGAATAAGATGCTGGGTTGGTATGTCAAAAATCGCTGAATTCGGCATAAAGATGCTTGAGCAAGGATGGACGAATTATGGCATCAAGGAAGAATCAAATGGATACTCGACTTTAGGAAAAAAGGGTAAAGCGGGTGAAATTATTGGCGAAGGCGGTCACGTCCGAGACAAAGATGGGCCTTTTGCCGGTCTTCTTCTGACAGAGCTAGCTGCTATTGCAAAAAATAAAGGATCTGGCCTTTTTGAGGAGTTAGATAAAGTGTATATTGAAGTCGAGAGACATTATGGAACGGCTAATAAACCTTTGCCGCGAGTAGGGGCTTTTCCCGGAGCGGAAGGATTGTCTCAGAAAATAAACCTTTTGAGGCAAGCTCAGGATTGGATGAATAAAGCAAATAGCATGGCCCAAACAAATAATCCTTTTATACTTGCAGGACAGAAAGTAATAGGGGCTGTTGAGTTTAAAACAGGGAAATATGATTCGCAACATTACGACGGTTTTCCTGACGAAGGAATAAGATTCTTCTTTGAAGACACAGGATTGCAGGAAGGAGAACCATTTACAAATAGTAAAAATTACATCACCATAAGACCTTCAGGGACATCACAGACTTTACGTTTTTATACTCAATTAACATCAAAAGTTGATAATGAGAATATTGGAATTGAGAAATATAAAAATTATGTAAAGGCTGAGATCATTTCTCTTCTATCTCAACATCAATTATTGAGGGATACAGGAATTGATGATTATTTTGAAATGGTCGAGAAACAAGTATTGACGCTTTTAGAGAAGGTTGCAGAAACAAAGAGTCAGGCAGAAGGAGAATTCGGACATGGGTCGCAAGAAGTAAATGAGATTGCAGAGTTTGAACGAAACTTGCAAAGCATTGCTTCAACTGCTAGCTCGGCAATTACAGCTAACTTGATAACTGATTCTATCAATTCCAGCTCGCCGGTGGGCAAAGCAGTCGAGTGGTCAAAGGTGCTTACTTACTTTGGTGATGCTGTAGGCAAAGAACAAGAACAAATCATAAGGGCTAATTTCTTTAGAGAGATCGCCTTCGATGGCATTAAAGGCAGGCTGGGTTGGTTTAATCCACCTTCTTGGGATGATATAGAGGGAAATCTTATTGAGTTCTTAAAGATAGCTAAGGATAAAGAGAACTTTATCTTCATCGGAATGGGTGGTTCCATCAACACAGTCAAGGCATTGATTGAGATTTTTAAAGGAAGCGCCCCATATAAGGTGTTTGCCTTAGACCATCTTGATAATGCAGCCTTAGCTGAAATCCTAAAACAGATTAATCTTAAGAAAACTTTGGTTATCTCAATCAGCAAATCCGCTACTACCAAAGAGACCCATGTCCTATCCAATAACCTAAAAGAGGTATTTAAAGGCCAGCACCTAGATTACAAAGACCACTATCTATGGCTTATAGATGAAGGAGGAGATAAAAAGCTTGATGAACGTGGTTGGCAAGAAGTATCAAATTTTCCTATCCAGCCAGACAGAAGAACAGACATCGGCGGAAGGTTTACCGCACCTCATACATTAATATTCTTTTTACCTTTAATAATCCTGTTTAATAAAGACATGGAGTATTTAAAAGATCTCTATAGTGCATATCTTAAGATTATAGATTCATTAAGAGAGGAAGCAACCAGGCAAGCAGAGAGATTATTTAAAGATAAGGCTCAATATTTTGCCGTAGAGGTTGACCCCAGGCTTAAAGTAGCCCTACTTACCTGGATTACCCAGCTCTTCCAGGAATCACTTGGTTCTAAAGTAGAGGGTTTTAATCCTAAGACCTTGGTCGTCTCTTCACAGCAAGATGCTCCAAACTATTTTACACAACTTAAAGCACCTAACTCTATAGATATGGTCTTCTCAATGATGCAAATAACTTACTTCTTAGAGGTCTTTGTCGCTGCATTATCTTATTATTATAAGCTTAACTTCGTCACTCAACCAGAGGTTGAAATCTATAAGAAGAAGATGAGAGAGTTAGAAGATGCGCAGATTCCAGAGGCAAAAGAGGTATCAGTCAAAGGATTCATAGATCAAATAAAAGAGAGTTTAAAACCAGAATACAAATTCATCGAAGTAGTCTTATACGCACATAAGTCTCAAGAAGAAATCGACTCTCTACAGCACTCCCTACAGAAACACTTTACTCAGAAGGTCTTGGTTTTTATCGGCAGTGACTGGAATCATCATTCATACCAGGCAACACCCAATAATACCGATACACTCTTTGTCATCCTTACTCAGAAAGAATTCTTAACTCAGATAGAAGGTATATCCCAAGCTACCCTAGAACAAAACATCACTGACTTAAGGGTCATTACCTATGCCACCTACCAGACGCTAAAAGATAAGGCCTTATATTTGGCGCTAAAGCAAGGACAGCCGAGTGCTTCATCAACTTCCAGCAGCCCGATAAAAGAAAATATGACAACGCAGCAAGCTATAACCTCACTTGTTCAATATCGTGACAATCAGTATATGTCTGCTGTGGGAGCAACTGGCACAGCCGCTATAATTACTCCTTCAGAAGCTCTATTTGTCCCTGGCCACGATGCCTTTGAGGCGATGAGGCAGGCTGCAAAGGCCTTAATCGCCGTTAATATTATCAGCTACAGCCAGATAGCAGGCCACCTCTTAGCAGCAAAGGATCAAGGAGCGGGTATTATCTTAGAGGTTGCCCGTTCTCAGTTGGATTACGCCTTAGATGAAGACAAGGTAATCAAGTACATAAGAGAGGTAGTCCAGACAACAGGCTGCAACGTTCCCATAATCGTCCATGGAGACCATATTCAATATAACCAAGGTAAAGTAATTGAAGATTACAAAAAAGAACGCCAAGCCATAACCGATATTTGTGAACGTCTAATCAAAGCTGGTTTTACCTCGATTGCCATCGATGCTTCAACAATCTTCGACGAAGTAGCAGGCGATATAGTCTTAAATCACTATGCCCAAAATGGCACTGCTGAGGAAAAACTTGTGGTTAAACTTGAGCAAGAATTTGCCCTACCTCTTGAATGGGGTACCAAATTCTTAAAACTAGACTCTGAAAAAGATACCCAAAGATTCAATGAATTAAAGGAAAAAATCACTCAGGATATGGCAACACGCAAAAGATGTAAAGATGAAATCCAAACCCGCCTCAAAGAGCTCGAAGCTGCTTTTGGAGTCCTCATGAAAGAAGCAAGAAAAGCATCTCTGGACCCAGAAAAAGTAATTGCTGCATATGATAAGATTATGCTTGAAGTAGCCCAGGCAACAATTGCCGGAAAAATACAAGATCACATCACAATCCCTGACGAACAAAAAACAAAACTTCTCCCAACAAACAATGTCCAAGAGACCACCCATCAGCTTAAAATGATCCAGTCGCTTCTAAATAAATATAGACCAGAGCTGTTAGGCCATTTTGGTATAGAGGTAGAGGTAGGCCATGTTGATAAAAAGGTGCCCAATCCCAGGCGTGAAGGAAAAATGGAAGCAAAGATGACCCATCCTCTGGCGGTAAGGGTAATGGGCGAGTATCTTAAATCTCAAGGTTTATCCTTTGATCTTATCGCCACTAATAACGGCTCAGGCCACGGTACAGAATTTGATAAAAAGACCCTAACCCCAGTATCTCAAGTATTAAAAATTTCACCCTTCTTAACCGAGGAGCTTCAAGAGGAAGCAGAAAGATTTAATGCTTCCATTGCTCAGCATGGTACCTCAGGCAGTGATATGGCTGAACTTGCTGAATTATCCCAAAAAGGAGTAATTAAGTTCAATATAGCTACCAACTACCAGCAGATTATCTTAAATGTCTTATCTCTCTTAGACGCTGGCTTGCAAACAGACAAATTACTAAGAAGATGCGAATCCGATATAGATGCTTTAATAGAAGGCCTTCATAAAGATACAAGAGAAAAGATGATGCAGATGGCTGCAAGGATAAAGCAAGATCCTAGTAAAGCAGAAATAAAAGAAGATGATAGTTTATTTATGCAATTTATAAAGAGGACCTATTTATGGGGCACCAAAAAAGGAAAGATAAAGGATACCTCCAGCAAAGAAGACATCGCTAAAGTATTTGCCAAGGAGTTTAAGAGGGTCTTTAAAGAGATGGATAAAGCGCTTTATCGGCTTGGTGGTAAGGAGAGGGAAGATAAGACAACCAGCAGCCCGATAGAGATTTATGAAGGAGATGTAGTATATAAGAAGAACGGAGTTTCCGGAAAGGATTCAAATCAGAACAAAACAGAGGACTCAAATAATTCTTCTGACTTGTTATCTCTTAGTTCTCCTTTAGATGAATCTATTTCTAGCTCAGAAATACTATTATATTGTATTGAGAACGAAACTCCCAGAAAGAGACCATATTTTGGCTCACCAGAGGAAGCCCTATTAATTTATCCGTTAGATAGGTTGCGAAGATTACTTGA
>JABMQK010000078.1 GCA_013203265.1 bacterium
ATTAAATTTTTTAATTTAGATAAATTTTTTACAAAACCCATTGAATCTTTATGCCAAACACCAATTCTTCCCATACCGGTATCTATTTTTATATGAATAGGAATCTTTTTACCAAACCTATTCAATTCTCTATTAAGGCAAATCGCTGTCTCTAAGTCAGCTATCGTAGGGATAATTTTATAGCGAATTAAGACAGGAAATTCACTAGAGGATAAAACTGCCAAAAGCAAAATAGGTGTATCTATTTTATTTCTCCTTAACTCTATCGCCTCTAAGATTGTGGCAACGCCAAAATATTCTACACCACAACTCTTAAGCTTCTTAGCGACTCTTATAGCTCCATGGCCATAGGCATCAGCTTTGAGAACTACCAAAATCTTTGTTTTGTTTTTAACAATCTTTCTTACCTGCCTAAAATTATACTCTATTGCAGACAGATCTATATCTGCGCGTGTGGGTCGATACAAATTGCCTGCTATTTGCCGCTTCATTTTTTAGCCTTCCTCACCTGACAATCTTTTGGATACATATAAAACGGTAAGAGCTCAAATGAATTGCATTTTTTTCTAAGATTATTCTTAGTTAAAGATATCATCGCCTGGCCTTTAAGGCCGATATTTTGATTATGCAATATCGTAGAACCGGGAAAGAACTTTTTTATTTCGTTTTTATAATGCAAAGCGACATCTCCATAAAAATATAAACTTAAGTTTTCCTTATTTATCTTTTTTAATTCCTTCAATAACTGTGCAATCCCGACTAATAAATATGGAGTAATCCTACGAAAACCTCTTTGATTATTAAACGCCGCGCTATATATATTATTGCGCCGAGCATCTTGCATTATACATAAAAGACCATAACATTCTTCCCTGACCATCCAAGCCAATAAGTCTAAACTCTTGTAAGCTATGAGAGGTTTTTTTGTGGAATAAGCCAAAGCCTTCATCGCGCTAAGGCCTATACGTATGCCAGTAAAAGAACCAGGTCCCACACATACCCCAAAATAATCTATCTGGTGTATATTAAGCCTAGATTTTTTTAATATTGACTTTATCAAAGGTATAATACTTTCATAATTATGCAATTGCGTATCTCTTTCTATATTAAAAATTTTTCCATTGCAGGATAAAACTATATTAATAACCTTACCAGTAGTATCAATAGATAGTATTTTCATCCCGTTAGGCCTTTTTTTAATCTATTCCTAAGATATCTCTTACCCATCCCGCTCTTTAAATATCGTTCCCTTCGATAAGCATCGTCTTTATCTAAACAAACTTCAAAATAAACAAGATTGACAGGATGAGCAGTCGAAGCTATAGAAAAACTCACCGACTGCTCACTTAAATATTTCCTCTAGAGTCTTTCCTCGCTCTGAATCATCAGCCACAGCCAATAACCTAGTCAAAGCGATAAGAATAAATTCCTTCGTAAAAATACGATGATAATTTTTATCAAATATACCCCATATTAGGCGTTCTTTGATTCTAAATATTAACCAGCCTCTTTTTATAAAGGCAAAATCTGGAATTCTATTGTAGTTATACCTTATAACATCCTTTAATTTTATTCTTATGTAGGGTAGAGGCATCCATTCAAAGCCTAAACCTATATACTGGATACCTACAATTACCTGTCGGTCTCTATAAGTGCCTGTTAATTCATTTTTTGAATATAACGGCAGCAATCTGTGCTTCTTTATCAACTTGCAATCTATAATCTCAGATAACATATCTAAATACTCATCGATAGTCCTTCGAATACGGTAAAACCAAAAATAACCTACAGTAGATAAAAAGACTACTGAAATTATAAAATAAATAAGCTTTAACGATAATAATGATTCCACTATTTATTCTCCTTTCAAAAAAGGATTAATTCTATCTACTATCTTACTATATCTCTTGCCATATCCCATAAGATTGATTGTACGAACATCTTCTGCTTTGATTTTAATCCTTATCTTCAAATAATGTTTGGGTAGTAATTCCCTGGCTTTATCCGCCCATTCTATTACACATATTCCAGAATTATAAATAAAATCTTCGTAACCTATATCTTCCAATTCCTTTAGAGATCTAAGCCTATACAAATCGAAATGATAAAGAGAGACTGCTTCTTTATGTGAATGTTTACTTATTGTGCGGTTTAATTTTAAGGGATAAATTTTTAAAATAACAAAGCTTGGGCTATTTATTCTTCTTTTTAATCCTAAACCTTTTGCTAATCCTTTAACAAAAGTTGTTTTACCCGAACCTAAATCGCCAAAAAGACCAAGGATATCTCCTTGCTTTAAAAAACTTGAAATCTTTCTTGCAAAATCAACTGTCTCTTGGCTTGAATGGGAACAAAATGACAAACTTTTCATAAATTAAAAGTGTAAAAAACCCTTTGGTTTAAGCTCAATTGTTTTTCTATTTTTGTCAATTAGCTGCATTTGACATCTTTTATTAATTATCTTGCCAATAAAACTCAAAGGAAAACTAATCTTATTCTGTCTAATATTCTCAAGCAAGATCTTACCATCTTTCTGGGAAACGGTAAAAAGCAATTCGAAGTCTTCGCCCATATATAATGCTTCTTTTAAATTTTTAGCATCTTTATGCATAGGGATTAGGTTCTCAAAAATTACTGCGCCTACTCTACTGGCTTTCAAAATCCTCCATAAATCAAGCACTAAACCGTCTGAGATATCAATCATTGAATGTAGTTTAAACCGATCTGTTAAAAATTTAGACTCTTTGACTCTGGGCAAAAATTTAAAATGCCTTTTGTAAATAGACCCACCCAAACTACCTGTTACAAAAATATAATCCCCAATTTTAGCTTGATCCCTTAAAACTAAATTTTTAGAATCGGCGAATCCAATCATTGATATATCAATAATTAACTTATCACAAGAATTGGTATCCCCTCCTATAATATTAACGCAAAATCTATCAGTTCCTTTTCTTAATCCCTTATATAGAAGCTTTATATCTCTAAATTTAATTCTCTGGGGGATTCCCAAAGACACCAAAGCGAAACTTGGTTCTCCACCCATCGCAGCGATATCGCTTACCGAACAAGCTATAGCCTTATAACCTATATCATAAAGATTATCTCTTCGCTTAAAATGCCTGTCTTCAATAAGCATATCGCAGGTATTTAGTAGATATTTATCTTTGCTTATTTTAACGACGGCTGCATCATCTCCAATGCCTTTCAATACTGAAAGTTTATTTTTAGTTAAAATTCTACCAAGATAATCTATTAATCCTAATTCGCTAACTTTATTATTGTATTTATTAGGCATAAATAATCTTTCTTATATTAGTCATGTATGGAGGCTTGATTATTCCTTTTTCAGTGATAAATGCTGTTACGAACTTAGAATCAGTAACATCAAACGCAGGATTCACTACTCCGATACTTAAAGGGGCTATTTGTTTTTTAAAATATAGGCTGGTCACCTCATCTTTGTTTCTAAACTCTACAGGGATATCGCTACCAACACATAAATTCTTATCAA
>JABMQK010000079.1 GCA_013203265.1 bacterium
GGCTCAAGGTGGTACTTTATTTTTGGATGAGGTTGCCAATTTACCTTTGGCTGTACAGGCAAAGTTATTACGAGTAATTGAAGAGCGAAAATTGCAGCATTTAGGAGGTAAGAAGGATATAAACGTAAATGTTCGAATTATTGCCGCTACCGGGACTAACCTTTGGGAGGAGGTAAGAGAGGGAAAGTTTAGAAATGATTTGTTTCATAGATTAAACGAGTTTTGTATAGACTTACCTCCCTTGATCGAAAGAAAAGAAGACGTCCCTGTTTTAGCAAAATGTTTTTTAGAAGAAGAAAATCAGAAACTTAACAAAAAAATAGAAGAGATATCTCCTGAAGCCATGAAATATTTACTCGCTTATAATTGGCCGGGTAATGTCCGAGAGTTAAAGAATGCAATCAGAAGAGCCGTACTTTTGGCTGATTCAACTATGATTAGTTCCGATGACCTAGGTTTAAATAATTCTACTCTAGACAAAAGCCTACAATTTCAGCCTGATTTAGATAAGGGAACCTCTCTATGGGAAATGACCAAAAAAGCCACCGAACAAATCGAGCGAGAAGCAATTAGCCGAACTTTAACTAAAGTGAGCGGCAATAAAACCAAGGCTGCTAAAATCCTTAAGATAGATCGCACTAGCCTCTATTCGAAGATAAAAGAGTTTCAATTGGAATAATCCACAATAAGCATAGATGTGCAGCGTAAGGTAATTTCCACAAAAGTGTAGATTTGATTCTACGTTTTTGGAGTGTCAAAGATATTTTTTTATAAACCCAACTAATCACGGAAAAGTCTTTCTGTAACTACCTGGATTAGAAGACGATACAGATATGAAAAATTTTCTTTTCATTCAATCTGTTGGCACGATAGTTGCTTATTATTAAACAGTGAAACAAAAACAGGCCAGAGGTATTCAAATGAGAGAAAAAGTTCACAAAGTATTGATAGTTGATGATGACAAAGATACCTGTAGGATAATGTCAAGCATCTTTAGAGAAAAGGGTTACCGGGTAAATAGTGCTTACGATGGAGAGACTGCTTTGCAAAGGGTTAGTCAAAAGCCTTATGATTTGATGATTTTAGATTATCACCTCTCAAAAGAGGATGGATTATCCATTTTTGAAAAAACCTCCCGGATAAAACCTTTTTTAAAGACAATAATGATTTCGGCTTCAGCAAATGAAGCTGTAAAGGAAAAAGCCCAAAATTTAGGGGCTTATGAGTTTTTTCATAAGCCTTTTGATATAGAACATCTTCTCAGTGTGGTAAAAAGAGCCCTTACAAACCAGGAGCCGAGAGGTTTTAAATACGGCATGCTGAAAGATACCGGAGAAAATATTGGAGTAATCGGATCCAAAAAGAAAGGGGGGTGAAGGTATGAAGAAAATAGGCGTAGTAGGACTGCTTTTATTTTTTGCCGCTATGTTGGTTATGCCGTCATTTGCAGCCGAAAAAGAGACAGCCACTCAGGCAAGTGGTAAGTTAAGTGTGTTGGAACCAGGTAAGGTTGCTCTTACTAAACTTGGAGGATATTTGCCTAAGCTTGGCGGTTTATTAGTGATATTGGTTGTTGGCTCTTTAGTTGCCATAGGCATTGCCGGTTTGGTCAAATTGATTCTTGAAAGGATTAAGTTCGAAAAAGGCATTAAGAAGGCTAAGATTCCGGAAATTCTTAAAAAAGGCGGCATTAAACTATCTTTAACCGAATTGCTTACCGAGATAATTTTCTTTTTAGGCATCATTGGAGTTTTGATTATTGCTTTGGAATACTATGGTTTAGGTACAGGCGCATTTACTAGCCAAATCCTTGCTTATATTCCTAATGTAATTGCCGCAGTGTTTATACTAATTTTAGGGATTCTTTTAGCCATACTTATTTCGGGGATAATCACCTTGGTAGGAGGAAATGTTAAGATCGCTCAGTCAGAGACACTAGGTAACATTGCCAAGTATGCGATTATTATCGTTTCTGGCTTGATTGCTTTAAAGGCCTTGGGGTTAGGAGTTATTTTGACTAATAATTCTAAAGATATTATTCTTGGCGGGATAATTTTAGCTTTAGCTCTTAGCTTTGGTTTGGGAGCGAAGGATAAAGCCGGAAAATTCTTGGATAATATATTTAAGAAGTAAAGGAAGCCATGACTTACGGAGGCGTGGGCCGGCGTAAGGCATCTGGCTGAATTTAAAGCCCATCCCGAGCTTATCGGGAAATCTAAAAAAGAAGGAGGTGTTGAAAATGGCAGTAGAAAAAGCAATTGGTTCTTCCAGTTTGGTTGAGGTTATTGACCGTATCCTGGACAAGGGCGTGGTAATTGACGCTTGGGTAAGAGTCTCTTTAGTAGGTATAGAGCTCCTCGCGATTGAAGCAAGAGTAGTTATAGCGTCAGTCGAGAC
>JABMQK010000080.1 GCA_013203265.1 bacterium
GATAAATGGACTTCTATGGTTGGTGTGGTAGATGCTACGATAGCATCTCTAATTGCTACACTGGTATGAGTATATGCCGCAGGATTAATGATAATAACGCTGAATTTTCCTTTAGATTTACCGATAAGGTCAACAATTTCACCTTCGTGGTTAGACTGAATTATTTTCAGCTGCACCTTTTCTTTATCAGCCATTTTTAGAAGTGTTTTATTGATTTTATCCAAAGAAAATTTTCCGTATATGCTGGGTTCCCTTTTTCCCAAAAGGTTAAGATTAGGTCCGTGTATAAGTAGGATTCGTTTTGTCATTACAGCCTCCCTGTTTATTGTAGAGTAAATTCATTTTTCTGCTTCGTCAATAAGCATTATGGGTATCCCGTCTTTTATAGGATATTTTCTTCCACATTTAGTACAGACAATTTTGTTGTTTTCCAGTTTTATATCTGCCTTGCAGGCTGGGCAGGCAAGGATTTTTAAAAGTTCTTCGTCTATCATGTATTTATCCTTTCTTTTTTTGTCACAAATTTTAAATGAAAATCATACAATAAGCTCTCTAACATTTGTTCTTCTTCTTTGGCTAGATTATTTTTTGTTTTTTCTTTCAGCATATCCAATGTATCTATGAGATATTTTGCCTGTTCGAGATTTTCTTCTGTTTTATTCGTTAAGGGATTAGGGATTTCGCCTAAAGCGATAGCTACTTGTAGGCCTAAAGTTGTTATGAAAAAACTGAAATTTGCTTCAGGTATTGGTATTTCTTTTTTTTCTTTTCCTTCTGGAGCCTCCATTTTTTCTTTTTCGATCGTTTCCTTCCATGATTCATCTACTCTTTTATCTTTTTCATCCATTTTTAGCCTATCCTTTCTTTTAAGAGATGATAATGCCTGCGTATCCGACGACAGATTGGTAGTCTCCAGATATCTCCCCGCTTGTCTGATATTTTATTAATTTCGCTTTTTTTGCACCAAGATTTTTTGCTGTTATTATTGTTATCGCAGTAGGCACGTATCCACACATAGTGATATTATATTTTTGCACGCGTTCGATAAGTAGTTTTTCGTCTAAACTTAGAATAGCTTCAATAGCTAAATTATCTTTTTCTTTAGCTGACTTATGAGATTCATAATGAGTCATATCCGAACTGGCGATAATAAGCGTTTTATCTTTGATGCCCAGGTCGGTAATCGTCTTAGAGATAGCCTGGGCAATCTTTTCATATTCTGACATCTGCGACGGCATTAATATCAAAGGGACAATAGAAAATTTATCCCTGTGCAGAAATTGCAGAATTGGTAATTCTACCTCTAGAGAATGTTCATATATATGAGCACTATCATCTTCTTTAAAAAGCGAATACTCTTTTTTTAAGTTTTCTACTATTGTCGCATTAACTTTAACTTCTCCTAATGGCGTCTTCCACTTTCCTTTAGAAGCAATACTAAAAGAACTTCCCATTCCAGTATGATTTGGCCCCAAAAGAATAATATTTTCTTTTATCTGTATACTAGAAGCTGTTTGAACCGCAACCCCACCAGAATAAACATAGCCCGCATGAGGCATAATGCAAGCCAGTGCATCTTCTTTGGAGGTTGCTTTAGGAAAAGAGCGCAGTTGATTTTCCAGAGAGTTTTTATTACTGGGATAAAATTTTCCTGCTACTATAGGTTCTCGTATCATCTCTAGATAAGTCACTGAATAATTTTTCTAATTTTTTCTTTGCAGAGATAATTTCTTTAGCGGTAGCTGGCTTATGAGCCTCAATTACTTTTATTGTATTCTTTGTTATGTATGGCTTTAACTTTGCAAAGTCAATTTCACCATTAAAAGGTGCTCTGTGGTCTGTAAAATCTTTAACGTCGTGTAGATGTATACCCAAAAGATGATTTTTATAGGTTTTTAGATAGTTTATGTGTTTTGCAAAACCCAGCTTTTCCAAGATATATGCGTGTCCTGTGTCGTGCCAGTAACCTACGCCTTTTTTGGAAAAATTATCTAAGAATATCTTTATCTCGCTGAAATCAGGTATCTCTCTTATATAGATTCTATTTTCAATACCAACAGAGATACCTAGGTCAAATGCGAAGCCGGATAACTCTTTTATGCTTAGAAATACACTGTCGAGGAATCTTGCTTTGTTGTTTTTTCTTTCTTTAACCGCTAGTTCTTTTAATGAATCGAACTGGCATGATTTAGCATTGTTTTTACGTCTTAGATTAATAAGTTTTTTTGTAAAATCTTGTATTTCTACCCTGCCACAGTGTAGAACGACAGCCCTTGCTTTAAGTTTCTTTGCGGTCAATAAAGTTCTTTTGGTGAATTTTACCGCCTTCTTCCTTTCATTGTTATCCGGGGAAGATAAACTGTAACAATCTGGTAAAGCCTTTTTTCTGGGTAGACCATCAGGGATAGGACAAAAATTATGCAGACTCCTGACTCTTAGGTATTGATTCTTAGATATTTCTTTTATATCTTTTTGTGTATGAGAAAAACATAACTCAATACCATCAAAGCCTAAGTTTTTTATTTCATCTACAATTTGTTTACCTGATTTATTGGAATTGGTATTCCACGAAGTGGACAGTGCGAGCATTATCTATTGCCGCTACGAACTTTTTTTCTTTTTTTCTCGCTGGGTTTTTCGTAGTGCTTTCTATCTTTGATCTCGCGTAGTATACCATCACGCTCAATTTTCTTTTTAAACCTCCGGAGCGCAGATTCAAAACTTTCATTACTACGGACTTCTATTCCAGGCACAATTATCACTCTCCTTTTTGTTTAATAAATATATCACCTAAGATTAAATATGTCAATGTCTTATATTTCATTATTTAACTCTTTTTAAAATGACTTAAGTCAAATTTATCGCCTCTGTTATTTTATCGTATCGGAATTTCATAAATTGTATGTGAAAAATAAAATCAGCCTTCGGTTGAAATTCCGACCGCCCCTTGCCCTTCGGGTCAAGAGGCGGGACCAGATAGGCAAAAATTTCGATACGACCCCGCCCGCCACTGTTACAATGGCGGGCGGCCCGAAGGCCTGCCTGCCGTGTAGGCAGGGAGATAGTGCGCGAAGGAAGTGAGCGCCTATCTGGTTTCAAAGGATATTTCAAGGTTAAATGAACGCTCATCATATTTTAGGTCCTTGGGGAACCTTTGAAATGGTGATGACTTTTTAATAGCGGTGAGAACTATTCTCTTTAAAATATCATCGGCAGACGATTTATCTTCTAAAATAGAAAGTTCTTTTAACTTGCCCTCAGAAGTTATGGTGAAAGAAACAAATATCTTTCCTTCGCGGGGATAATCAAAGTAAAAATATTGGTCAGAATAATAATATACTCTATCTTGGATTTTTTTTCTGACTATGTCTCTGTAGCCTAGATACACTGGATCCTTAGACATTTCTACAGGTAGATTTTTTAAACTAATTTTTTGCTTGGCAAATGTTGTCAATTTTGGTTTTGAGATAGTGATAGCTTCCTTTGGCTTGGAGAATTCGGAGAGATCTATTTTGTGATACTGTTCTATTTCGGGCCTGTCTTGAGGCATGGCTGCTTTTGGCAGTTTTTTCTGTTTTACCGAGAGAAATTTTTCACTTATACCGCCTCTGTCTCGTTTGCTCTTTTTACCTGTATGGCTCTTATATGTTACTTCTATGTTCGTAAGTTCTTTTTTTTGAGGTATATTTTTAAGGAGGGGAAGGCTAGATAAAATAGCCACGTGGATTACTAACGAGATTACCAAAGTTACTCTCGGTGCATTGTTCTGATTCATGCCACCATTGTATCAAAAAAAACATTTTGTTAAAGCTTTTTTAATGACAAAAGAAAACCCGCCCTCTCTTATTTCAGATTTGCACTTTGCAGTATGAAAGGGCGGGATATTAAACAGCGTTGTTTACCCCGTTAGAGAAAGCCACTGATTTTAATCGCAGGGTAAACCGTTAGAGAACGAAGTTCTCTAACGGGGTTTACTATTATTCGCACTTGTTTTTACAGAAACAATGCTAACGACAGAAAGATTTTATTCTCTATATTACTCTTCTTCTTTAAAGCATCTACCGCAAGGAGTTAAACCCTTTGCTTCAGCTTCCTTTTTGTCCATGCTGATAGTTTCTCTATTCTTTATAAAGCGGCAGTCTTCCTTGTGATATTTTTTACCTCTTTTTGTCACATAGACTACTTCTTCTTTTTTGGCTTGA
>JABMQK010000081.1 GCA_013203265.1 bacterium
GGTAAACACTGTATTAAAATTTTACCTCCCCAACCTTTAGAAAAAACTGATAATAGAGATGAAACCATTCTATTGAATGCTATAAAAATTACCAAGATAATCGAAGGCTGGATAAAGGCGCGTCCTTCTCAATGGACATGGACTCACCGTCGTTGGAAGTCGAGACCTTCAGAGAAAGTTAAAAATATAAGGTTTAAAGTACAGAAATTATAAAATATCTATGAGGTTTTTATTTTAAGGATAATTAAGAAATAATTGAAGATAGGTTGAATTATGAAGGCAAAAGAATGGCAGGAGTATTCTAATATTTTTAAAGATATTTTAAGTTTAGAGTTAAGTCTCGTTGCGGTGAGTTGTATAAAAGGCAAAGTATCAAATACTAATAAAGGGAAGGTGCGGATATGTCGGTCAATTCTGGATGCCGCAGCAGGAAAGTCGTTACAGGTGTGCAGAGAAAATAATGCTTGTTTCGGAGCTACTTGGCACTTAGGATTTCATAAAATAAAAGATCAAAAGGTATTAAATATGATAAAGAAGTTTGTCGTAGAAGGAGAAAAATTATTCTCTTCTTACGAGGCCTTAGATAAACTTATTTCTCAAATGGAAGAAGTTTGCGATAATTCAGATTCCTGTTTTGTTTTATCTCCTTTAGAAAAGGTTGAATTTGAGCCAGAACTTATCATTTTTGTCTGTAATCCAGAGCAGGCTTGTCGCCTGCTTACTTTAGTAACTTTTATTGATGGAGTAATGCCTAAGATTAAAATAGGAGGCCCTACCTGCAGAATGGCGATAATGTATCCTCTCTTAACTGGAGAAGTTAATATTTCGTTTCAGGACTATACGGCAAGAAAAATATGCAAAATGGAAAAAGATAAACTTTTGGTAAGTATCCCTTCTCAAAGAATCCCTCAGATAATCGAAAGTATAGATAGGTGCTCTGCAGGAACGGCAAAAATAGAATATCCTCAGGAATTTCGGGAATTTCTTCAAAAAAGAACAACTACATAAGATCAATAAGTATTCCTTTCAAATTTATCTTGCCAAAGCTCTACTTAGGTGGTAGATTTTTTACAAGCACAACATAGATTTTTTGAGATTATATTTTCTTATCGGGACCAGCCTATCTGGTATTAGCTAAAGAAATGAAAGCCTATCTTAATGGAGATATGCAGGAAACTAAGAATATCGAAGATATTCTAGAGCCAGGATATTTATTTGGCTGGGGTGTATTTGAGACCTTAAGAGTTTATCAGGGGAAGGCCGCATTTTTAGAGGAACACATAGAAAGGTTAAAAGAGGGTTGTGAGAAAATATTATTAGATTTTCCTGATGCTTCTTTTAAAGAAAAGATAGATAATCTTTTAAAGGAAAATAAATTAAATGATGCGTATTGTCGCATAACACTATTTAAGAAGAAGGCTTCAACCGGAGTCTTGATTTATGTAGAGCCTTTTAACTACTACAAGGAAGATGATTACCAAAATGGGTTTAAGGCGATAATTTCTTCTTTTGTAAAGAATTCAAAAAACCCTTTAAATAAGGTCAAGGCCACAAGTTATTTAGAAAATAGACTTGCCTGGAAAATGGCTCAGGAAAAAGGAAAGCACGAGGCTATTTTTCTAAATGAAGAAGGGTTTTTAGCGGAAGGCAGCAGGGCGAATTTGTTTTTTATCAAAGGAGAAAGAACATATTCGCCTTCTCTGGAATGTGGGATTTTAGATGGAATCACCAGAAAAAAAGTTATTGGTGTTATCAAAAAGAAAGGATTCTTTTTAGAGGAAGACAAGTTTAAATTAAAAGATTTATTGTCTTGTGATGAGGCCTTTCTTACGAGTTCTCTTATGGAAGTTATGCCTCTGGTTGAAGTCGATGGCCAGCCTATAAAAAATGGAAAGTCGGGGGAAATTACTCAAATAATACATCAGGGATACCAGAAATTAATTTTTTAGATATGAATAAGAAGACTAAAAGATTTGTAACAAGATGGATAGGTTTTATTTCTTTTAGATTTTTTGCTTTTATTTCAGCTAAGATACCTTTAAGAGGGAGTTATTTTATCGGGAGCATAATAGGTAAGCTATTTAACCTTCCAGTAACCCGCTACAGAAAAGTTGCCTTAGAGAGTTTAGCGATAGCGTTTCCTGAAAAGTCTATTAATGAGAGAAGGCAGATTGCTAAGGAATCAATTGCAATTATTATACAGGGTGGCTTGGAGCTACTTTACTTTTACAGAAATACTCAGAGATTAACTGATGTGAGAATTGAAGGTAGAGAGTATTTGGACGCTGCTTTAAAAAGCAATAAAGGCGTTGTCGGCGTAACTGCTCATTTTGGTAATTTTCCTTTAATGCTTCTTAAATTAGCCAAAGAAGGATATAGTGTAAATACCCTGCTTCGCCCTATGAGAGACCCTAAGGCTGGAGATTACGTTTACAATTTGTGTAAAGGCGCAGGTATAGGAACAATATTTTCTTATCCCAGGAGAAAAGTAGTTAATGGTACTATCAGGGCTTTACGAGATAATGAAATAGTACTAATTCAGATGGATCAGAATTTTGGCACAGGAGGGGTATGGGTTGATTTCTTTGGAAAACTAGCTGCTACCCCCATTGGCCCTATAGTATTTGCCTTAAGGACAGACGCAGCAATCCTTCCTATTTACATAGTAAGAGAAGGAGTGGGTAAACACTGTATCAAAATTTTACCTCTCCAACCTTTAGAAAAAACTGACAATAGAGATGAAACCATTCTATTAAATGCTATGAAGATTACCAAGATAATTGAAGGCTGGATAAAGGCGCATCCTTCTCAATGGGCATGGATTCACCATCGTTGGAAGTCGAGACCTTCAGAGAAAGTTAAAGATATAAGGTTTAAAGTACAGAAAGTATAATATAATTTTATTAAGAGGAGACAATATGAAGATAGAAATTTCCAAAGGTAAAGGGAACAGACTTATTAATCCTGGTGGGGTTATTTTAGTAAGCTCTTGTTATAAAGATAAGGCCAATATCATTACTCTTGCTTGGCATATGCCGATTAGTAAAGATCCAGCGCTATTGGGCATTGCTATTGCAAAGAGCCATCTTTCTTATGAATTGATAAAGAAGTCCGAAGAATTTATTGTAAATATTCCTACAGTTGATCTTCTAAAACAGGTAGTTTTTTGTGGCAGTATTTCAGGAGACAAAATCGATAAATTTCAAGAAGCGAAACTGACTCCCGAAAAAGCTTCAAGGCTTATAAAAACACCATGTATTAAAGAATGTATAGGCCATATCGAATGTCGTTTGCGTGACATAAAAGATATTGGAGACCACGGATTATTTATCGGCGAAATTATTTCTGCCAGCGCAGAAGAAGGATTGTTTAGTGATACGTGGCAGGTTGATAAAACAAAGCTTATTTTTCACTTAGGCGGAGGGGTTTTTACAAGTTCGTCAGAGAAGATAGAGGTCAAATAAAGACACAACTTACGGAACATAGTGACGTAAGTTGTCTGTCTGAATTTGACCCCCCACCACTTTTCCTTTTGGTTACTCTAAATACA
>JABMQK010000082.1 GCA_013203265.1 bacterium
CAGCCCAAAAGCATACCTTTATTTTGACCAGCAGGATATTTTAGTAGACTTTAAGATTAAGCTCCCAGAATCCCCATCCTCGAGAGCAGAGAAACTCTAAATCCAAATCACAAACCCAAATTATCCCGTTTTTATTGGAATTTTTCCATTCCACCTAGGTGGTGGAATGGGCCTTTTAATCTAAGGTAATTTTAATATTTATTCGGTTTGATTTAACAGAAAGGATTGAAGCCTTTTTTATCAGGACTTCTTTAGCTGAGATTTTTTGAAAAGTGAGATTTGTTTTAACTTCTTTAATCGAATAGTTAGGGAAGTCTTTTTTATGGGGATTTAAATAAGAGATATTTATTTTTTTGTTGGTAAAACTTAATTGCACAGATACTTGTTTAGAAGTTTTAAATTGCTCTTTTACTAATTTTGGCGCGATTATTAGGTCGCCATAATCTCGTTGAATACCAAATACCTGTGTGAGTAGTGTCATTACATACCAGCTGGCTGAGCCGGTGAGATAAGAATACATTCCTCGTCCTCGAAGATTAAAATACTCTGGAAGATTAGGATAGATTTTACTTACACCGCTATTTTTAGCTAATTTATACAAAGAAGTAATAACCTCAAAGCCCTCTTTTACAAATCCTCTAGAGTAGAGGGCGTAGGCGAACATAACGCACATATGCGAGAATATTGCGCCGTTTTCTTTTTCACCGTAGGCGAATGCAAAGGCCCTGCCTAAATCAAATTGTGGTTTTTTAAAGTATGTGTTCAATCTAAAGCCCTTTAGTTTTTTATCTTGAAGGTATTTTTTGACTGCTCGGTAGATTTTCTTAATCTGTTTGTCACTGGCAACTCCGCTTAGAATAGGAAATACTTGCGCGGTGAGTGTCATTTTAACTTGGCCTTCTTGTCTTCCTTCAACGCGTCTTGATTTATTATCGTAGTATCCATTAAAAAAACCAAGGTCGCGACTGATATTAATCCATTCATTGTTGTGAATATGTTTGGTGAGCCAGTCGGCTTTGCGCCTTAGGTTTTTTATTAGCCGCTCAATTTTAACTTTTGTAGTCTTTCCTGAGACACTAAGTTTTGTTGAAGATAAATATTTATTTAAAATCTTAATTTTACTCTGGACAGAATTGTAGTTTGCAGGTTTTAGTAAGATAAGTATCTCTTTTAAGATGGAGACGTCTTTGATTTTCTTTATCTTTTTTAATTTTTCTAATAGATCCGCAATTTTGTTTAAGTTAAATGCGTAAAACGCGCTAAAGGCAACACTTTCACCTTTGAGAGTAGCCATATCCAGTCCGTCATTCCAATCCCCGTTTTCTAGTCGGATAAAGTTGTGCTGGCCGACATTGAAGAATTGGACGAGGTGTTGAATTAGGATGTGTTCTAAGATTGTGCCTTTGTAGATTTTATTTTGTTTGGTCTTTAGAACATTCTCACCGTTGTAGTTGTAGTCTAATTCTTTGGAGCGCATAATTTGTGGGTCTCTGAAGTAAGTAGCTTTTCGTAAGAGAATATTTAAGTCGCCAGTTTGATTAATGTAGAGATTTAGTGTAAAGAACGGCCAGAGACCGTGATCCATCCAGACGCGCGAGATCTTGTTTCTGTCAGATATAAAGTGCCCTGGTTTTTTTGTGATTATTGTGGCGTTGGTTGCGTCAATGCGCACGCCAGAGAAATTCGAACATATTAGAGGACAGATATCCTTAGGATTAGTTAGTAGAAGGGTGAGACAATCCTGCCAGATATCACGCCAGCCTTTTCCGCCGCGTCCGTAGTCAAAATCAGGCAGGAATGAACAGCCGAAGATTTTTCTAAGTGTTGGTTGGAGATTTACCCAGCGCAGCCAGTTGTCAAAGTTATAGTTTCCTGTATTAAAGGAGAGAGCATTAATTTTATTTTTCCAAAAAGATTTGTTTTCGTTTAGTGCGGTTTTGATTTTGTTTATGGTGTTAAACTTTTTGAAGGTCTTGGCAATTCCCTTATCTGTGTCTGCGATACCTAATATTATGGCAAAGTAGGCGGATTCTTTAGGTTTTAGTTTTTTGGTTTTAAAACGAAGAGCTCCCATTGCTTCTTTGCCCGAGAGTTCTTGTTGAGATAATTTTTTTGGCGAAGAGTTATTTATTACGCTTAGAGGATTGTTTAGGTTGCCGCCTTCTTTTATTAGATATTCAAAGGTGGGAAAGCTACCTAGAGGTGCTTGATTTGTATTGTCGAGGCCGAATACGTAGTAAGATGTCTGATTTATTTTGTGGCCACGTTCATCAAAAGACATTATTGGTTTAACAACCACACCGTATTTTTCTTGTTTGATTCGGTTAAGGAGCGAAGTTACGTGGCGGTGGTCTCTTAAATTGTCAGCCGAGCGCGCAAACATGGGAATAGTGGTTGTGGGTGTAATCTTTAATTTAGATTTAGAAATATTAGTTACCTTAACTAGCATTAATTCGACTTGGTCTTGTGTCACAGGGACGAAATTGATTATTTCTGCTTCTAGGCCGAGCTTTACATTTTTTCTGATTATTTTATGAAAGAGAAATCCAGCCTCAAGTATTACTTTATCCTTAGAATTATTTGAATGGTTTCCTGAAAGCGGCCAGACGTTTTTATTTTTATTTATGTAGAGCCAGAAGTTTCTGGATGAATTTGAGTCGGGTAGGTCAGCTCGAGAAGTAGGCAACATTAGAAAAGAGTTGTTGTTGGTTTTTATGTCTCCTCCTAGCATTGGTGTGATTGAAGACATAATTTCAGCTTCATTAGCTAAAGGAAAATATAGGTAAGATATATTTTGTGGGTCTTTAGCAATGAATGTGCCGGAGTTATCGATAAATTTCCAGAATGAGTCGTTTTTCATAGTTAGTTCTCTAAAAAATATTCAGACACGA
>JABMQK010000083.1 GCA_013203265.1 bacterium
CACATCCCAATCTCCTTTTGGGAGTGGGGATTTGGTGACATCAAAGCCATTTTTAAGGTCTAAGACTATAATATCTGCCCCTGGAAAGGTTCTCTGTGCTCTCTTTCCGTCATTTCCGCCTATATCGAGCACTTTTCGCACTATTTGTCTCTGGCCCACGTATCCTTACTCCTGTATGAATAATTATTGCACATCGTCTCTTGTTATTACAATAATCCTCTCGACTCCGCTGTAATCTTTAAAAACTTCTATACCTTTTTCTTTCCCCAAGAGAAAAACACAAGTAGCAACTGCATCAGCAGTTAATGTATCCTTAGCTACAACAGTTACCGAAATAACATCACCTTCAACGGGATAACCAGTCTTAGGATCGATAATATGAGAATATCTCTTTGTTTCAGACTCAAGGTATTGTTGGTAGTCTCCCGAAGTAACAACTGCTAAATCCCTTAGCTTGAGAGTTTCGAATAATTTATTTTTCTTTCTGGGATGCTGCAAACCTAACTGCCAGGGACGGTCAAATTTTGAACCTAAACAATAAATATCTCCTCCGGCATTAATAATTGCGGAATCTATCCCTTTTCTCTTTAATTCCTTTACAGCGCAATCAACAGCATAACCTTTAGCGATACCTCCTAAGTCAACCCCCATTCCTCTATCCCTGAATTTAATATTTCCCCTCTTTTTATCAATATAAATTTTGTCAAACCCAACTAATCTTAAAGCTCTTTTAATCTCTGCGTCATCAGGCACATTATTATCCCCTATAGCCTCTTTCCAAATTCTTGCCAACGGCCCTACTGTAATATCGAATTTCTTCCCAGTTAGTTCGTAAAACTTCTTTGATTTCTCTATTAAGAAAGCAACTTCGAAATTATTATTTAAGAATCCGGTTTTATTTAAATGTGATAGAGCAGAATCCTCAATAAAGATTGAGAAAATATTTTCTACACGTTTTATTTCTTTAAAAGCTATATTAGCCGCTTCCTGATACGGAGAAATTACTTCAACAACAGTCCCTAAAAGAAACTGTTTATCGCTATAAAGATGTCTCTTAGCACAACCTGTGATAGATAGAATCACTAACCCAACTATAAGTATCTTTGTATGCTTCATAACTTTTTCCTCCCCACACTCACGTAGATACACCCATTACTTATTTTCTCAAACTAAGTATTTTCTCCAGCGGAAGCGTATTCAAAACATCCTGCTTTTGTAACCAGCCTCTACGGGCCATAGCAACTCCAAACTTCATGTAATCAAGGTGCTCAATCGCGTGAGAATCTGTATTGATAACAAATTTTACACCTTTATCTTTTGCTATTCTAATGAGGGTATCATTCAAATCTAACCTATTTGGAAAAGCATTGATTTCTAAAATTGTATTTGTATCTTTTGCCGCTTTAAAGACTTCTTCAAGGTCTAGCTCGTAAGAATCGCGCGTGCCCCAGAGCCTTCCTGTTGGATGTGCGATAACGTCAACGTTTGGATTCTGGCAGGCTTTAACAATACGCTTAGTCAACTGCTCTTTTGATTGCTTAAATCCTAAATGTATAGCAGCAATGACAAAATCAAACTCTTCCAAGATCATATCATTGTAATCGATATTTCCTTTAGAATCAATCTCTACTTCAGTTCCATAAAGAACTACAAAATCTTTTAGTTTTTTATTTATCTTATCGATTTCTTTCTTCTTACGTCTAAGCTCAGATACAGAAAGTCCACCTGCTACATGTAGGCCCTGAGAGTGGTCAGTTATACCAACATACTCATACCCCTTCCTTTTACAAGCAGCGGCCATTTCTGAAATTGTATTATTACCGTCGGAATAATTAGAATGAACGTGTAAATCGCCCTTTATTTGTTTTAATTCAATTAATTTTGGCAACTTACCTTTTAAAGCAATTCCTATCTCTCCAGTATCTTCTCTTAGTTCTGGCTCGATGAATTGCATGTTCATCAACTTATAAATCTCTTTTTCGGTCTTCCAAGCCAAGCGCTTTTTGCTTGCCTTAGAAGAAAAAATTCCGTATTCGTTTATCTTTAATCCTCTCCTTGTAGCTAATGCCCTTAATCTAACATTATGATTCTTTGATCCTGTAAAATACATCAGTGCGGCGCCAAAAGATTCCGGCTTCACTACTCGCACATCTACCTGAATACCCTCCTTAGACAATACTGAAGACTTGGTCATGCCTTTAACTACAACTTCCTTTACTTGTTTACAACTACAAAAAACATCCATCACCTTCTTTGACCTATTAGAAATCACAAGTATATCTATGTCCTTGACCGTCTCTTTCATTCTTCTTAAGCTACCGGCAACAACTATCTGTTTAACTTCTTTTAAAGACTCTAATTGTTTAACAAATCTTCCTGCAATGTCCCAAGCAGCGGCAATATCAATCCTCTCCTTACCCTTCTTAACCAAAGATATGCCTTTTAAGATATTCTCCGTGGTCTTTTCTTTTATGCCCTCCAATTCTAACAGCTTTCCTGACTTGGCAAATTTTTCTAACATAGACACATTTTCTATCTTAAGCTTTTCATAAAATAACCTAACGGTCTTTGGTCCAAGGGAAGGAATTTTGAGTAATTCCAAAATTCCAACGGGAAGTTCTTTTTTTAGTTCTTCGTAATGTTTAATCTTGCCTGTTGCAATGTATTCTTTTATCTTTGAAGCCAAGTCCTGACCAATCCCTGGTATTTGCCTTAACCTATCTTCCCTGGCATATTCTTCTATATTATCGGTATCGCCGATAACCTGTGCTGCGCGCTCGTATGCAGCTATCCTAAAGCGATTATCAGCCTTTATCTCTAAAATCTGTGCGATAGCATGAAAAATCTCAGAAATCTCTAAATTCTTCATCTTGAAACTATTATTTTTTTTAAGGCCTTATTGGTGAATAAAAATAATATAAAACAGAGGGATCCGCTTACAATTAAGGTATTACTTACTCCTATTACCTGCGCTAAGGAACCTGCGACAATACTTCCAAAAGGAATAGTCCCGGCAAATATAAGTATGTAAATACTCATCACTCTGCCACGAAATTCATTTGGTACCATTGTCTGAATCATTGAATTTATTATCACCATAGCGCTCATGCTACTAAATCCAATCAAGACCAAAATTATAACAGATAAGATAAAAGATTTAGACATGGCAAAAACAACTAAACCAAAAGAAAAAGCATATAACGAAAAAACTAAAAAGCGCGGCTGCTTATTTGACTCTTTTAAACTTGCTAATTTTAAACCAGCCAATAAGGAACCTACACCGCTTGCAGACATAAGCAGGCCGAATCCTTTCACATCTAAATTTAAAATAACTTTAGCAAAGACCGGCATTAAAACTACGTAGGAAAACCCAAATAAACTAATTACACCCACAATACTAATCAAAATAAGATAAATACGGTTATGCATAATAAATTTTATCCCGCTCTTTAAATCTACTAAAAAGTGGTTATTATTATTTTTTGTGATATGTTTAGGTTTTATCAAAAGTAACGCGACGATAAAAGCTAAAAAGCTTATAGCATTGATGTAAAAACAACCGGCGATACTAATCGCCGCAATAAATATACCGGCAAGTGCCGGGCCCAACATCCTGGCTGAATGAAAAGCTATTGAATTTAAAGCGATGGCGTTTAATATCTTTTGTTTACCAACCAATTCGACAACTATCGATTGCCTCGCTGGTGCATCTAAAGACAAAATAACTCCATTTAGCATAGCCACTAATAAAATAAATTTTACAGTTACAATCTCAAGTTGAGTAAAAACTGCTAATAAAAAAGCTATGCTCATAAAAGCGACCTGTGTAAAAAGGAGTAGGTATTTTTTGTTTATTCTATCTACGAGTACTCCTGAAAATAGTGATAACAAAAAAATTGGTAAATAACTAAAGAACCAAACTAACCCTAACAGAAATGAAGAATTAGATAGCTCAAAGACTAACCAGCTCTGTGCCATAGTCTGTATCCAAGTCCCACATAAAGAGACAAACATTCCTATCCAATAAATTCGAAAATCTCTAATAGAAAAAGAGGAAAACATTAAATTACTCTCCAATTACTTTCACAATCACCCGCTTCTTTCTCTGTCCATCGAATTCAGCGTAAAATATCTGCTGCCAGGGGCCAAAGTCTAATCTCCCTTTCGTCACTGGCACTAAAACCTGGTGGTGCATTAATAGGTTTTTGAGATGGGCATCTGCATTAGATTCACCTGACTGGTGATGCAGATATTCATCTCTGTAGGGAGCGAGCTTCTGGAGCCAATTATCAATATCTTGAATTATGCCTTCTTCATCATCATTTATATAAATGCTAGCTGTGATATGCATAGCTGATACCAAAACTAAACCTTCTTTGACTGCGCTCTTTTTTAGAATGCCTTCGATTTGTGGTGTGATATTAATATACCCTCGTTTCTTCTTCGTGTTAAACCAGAGATACTCTGTATGTGATTTCATAATAAATTTATTATCCTTTCAAGACTGATGGGAAAATATTATACCAGGTTTTGCTTAATTAGTGAATAAAAA
>JABMQK010000084.1 GCA_013203265.1 bacterium
ATTTCTGGGCCAAAAATAGGGAATACCTCTTTTGGTGTTGATGGGGCTGTATACAGAGAGTGCTATTCTCGATTCCCTTCTGGTCTCTTTAGGGGAATCACCTCTCAGAGCTGTGTACGGAGAGGTCTTCTCCCTTGGTGCAATATTACTGCTTGTTCTGAGCGAGAATACTTCTTAACTGTTTTAATTCGTTGAAGGCGTGGCATTATAAGGTTATAATAACAAATAGTCCTATTCCATGAAATTCCAGAGGGCAAAAAAAGGGGAGATTTAAACTATGGCAAATTTTTCTTTTGATATTGTTTCTGAAGTGGACCTGCAGGAAATGGATAACGCGGTAAATCAGGCGAATAAAGAATTGGCCCAGAGGTATGACTTTAAGAATAGCAAGTTTTCTATCACCTATGATCGCAAGGAGAAGAAAGTTGTCTTGATCGCGGATGATGATTTTAAATTGCGCGCCCTTACCGATGTTTTGGTTGCCCGGATGGCAAAAAGAAATATTTCTCTTAAATCCCTGAAATTTAATAGCCCGGAAAAGGCATTTGGGGGTTCTCTTCGCCAAACTGTGGAAATATGCACGGGTATTAATAAGGAAAAAGCAAAAGAGTTGACAGGCATTATAAAAAAGCTCGGTTTAAAAGTGCAAACTCAAATTGAAGGGGAAAAAATCAGGGTCAGCTCGCCGAAGAAGGACGAATTGCAGGTAGTTATCGCGCATTTAAGGGGATTGGATTTTTCTCAACCGCTTAGTTTTGGTAATTATCGTTAATCTGGCAAATTTTACACCTCGCGCAGACAAAACGTCATCCAGCGTTTAATTTCCCAAATAAAGGTGTTGATTATGAATTTCCAACTTAAGCTTGAGTTTATTGAGCTGGATAATCTGCTGAAGGCGACGCACCTTGCTGCAAACGGGGCTGAGGCCAGGCGGTACATTTTGGCTGGCTCAATTAAAATCAATGGGCAAGTTGAAGTACGCATTCGCCGGAAGCTACGATTAGGAGATTCTGTGGAATTCGGCAAGCATCAGATTAGTATCATTGCGTAAATAGGGGACAATGGCTAACAATATCGAAAATGACCTGGGTTTACAGCCGATCGCCGGACTCATGATTGAACATGGGTTAAAATCTAATGATTTGGTACGCAATTCAACCGGACAACTCACGCATAAGATGGTTAGTCGCGCGGTTAAGGGTAGGCGGCTTACGCCAAACATCCAGCACAAGATTATTAACGCCCTGAACAAAGCCGTGGGGAAAGAGTATGAGTTGAAAGATTTTTTTAACTATTAAGGAATTGCCAAATGCTTAGTCTTCTCAGAGAAAGCGGCCATGACGTAAAGGAAGAGAATTGCGGTAGGTGATAAAAATATGCGAAAATTAAAATGCGGAAATATTTATTCTAAAATTCCCGCCATAAAAGATAAAGAGGCATTCCATACGCTTTTGGTAAATAAAAAGCTTAAAATCGAGCGGATTATTTCTCAAGGCCAGGTTACTGAGAAAGGAAAATGGCTTAAAGAGGAGCGTAATGAATGGGTGATTGTGCTTAAAGGAGCAAGTAAGTTAAGATTCCGTAAAGACAATCGTTTAATTAAGTTAAAGGCAGGGAATTATGTTTTAATCCCTAAGAATACTTCTCATCGCGTGGAGTGGACTTCTCCACGAGATAAGACAATATGGTTGGCAGTGCATAGTTAGGAGAACGTTCCCAAAGGACAGAATTTTCTTGATAACTCTTTAATTAGGTTTTATAATACATCCCTGTAGATACAGAGAGGTTTCCCCTCGGCTCATACGAGAGGGGCCCCATCTACAATGTCTGTCAAAAAAATAATGTTGAAAAAATAAAAGAATCAGTGTATATTATACACTATTAAATGGATGTATGTTGAATGATTAACAACGGAGAGTATTATGCCTGATAAATTAGAACCTTTGGTAATAGGGGATTTAGAGATAGAGATACCAATTATTCAAGGTGGTATGGGGGTTAAAGTTTCTACAGCTTCCTTGGCCAGTGCAGTAGCAAATTGTGGTGGAGCGGGAACTATAGCCACCGTAGGGCTTGGCTATGGCATGCCAGAGAATGAAACGAATTTTGTTAAAGCTTCCAGGGATGGTCTCCAAAAAGAAATTCGTCAGGCTAAGGAAATGTCTAAAGGAGTTATAGGTGTAAACATAATGGTGGCCTTGAGTAATTATGAAGATTTGGCACGGACCTCTGCAAGAGAGAAGGTTGATTTCATTATTTCGGGAGCAGGATTGCCTTTGTGTCTGCCGGAATTTACCGAAGGGACCTCGATAAAATTGATACCAATCGTTTCATCTGCCAGGGCAACCGATATTATAATCAGAGCCTGGAGAAGACGCTATAATCGCCTACCGGATGCTATAGTCGTTGAGGGTTCATTGGCGGGCGGACATTTAGGGTTTAAGTTTGATGACTTAATATCAAATAAAGTGAATAGCTTAGAGAATTTAGTAGTAGATGTTTTAAAAGTGGTTAAAGGGTATGAAAAAGAATCAGGTGCAAATATACCGGTTATAGCAGCAGGAGGGGTATTTGATGGGAGAGATATTGTTAAATTTTTTAGATTAGGAGCAAAAGGTGTGCAAATAGCCACTCGTTTTGTTGCCACCCATGAATGCTCTGTAGCAGATGAATTTAAGGAATCATATCTTAAGGCTAAGGCCGAAGATGTTGTTATTATAAAGAGCCCCGTTGGTATGCCAGGAAGAGCAATAATGAATGGATTTATTGATAGAATAATGCATTCTGAAAGGGTGCCGGTTAAATGTAATTACCGATGCCTTAAGACCTGCAATCCCCAAACTACTCCTTATTGTATACTTCAAGCCTTATATAATGCGGTAAATGGTGATTTAGAGAATGCGGTTATATTCGCCGGTAGCAATGCTTCAAGGGTGGAGAAGATTGTATCCGTAAAAGAGTTAATGAATGATATTGTTAGTGAAGCGATTGAGGAATTAGGAAAAGCGTAGGAATATTAGTTAATCATAGTTTACCCCGCTAGAAAACAAAATTCTTGCATAAAGAATATCTGCACAAGATTGTTTAGGATACTTCTAAAATCATTGATGAAGCAACTCCAACTGTTTTTCGGGTCAGTTTCAGCCACAAAAAAGCAAGGATAACTATAAGAAAATAGGAAAAGGATTTAGTATAGATGAGCAATAATATTGAGATGCCTCAAAGTAGAACGTTTGTAAAATATACTTAAAAGGTATAGATGGCAAAAGAAAGAAGGAGGATACTAAAATGGCAGAAATAAAATTGGGAAAGTTAGAACTGACAGGAAAAGAACTGAAAGAGCTATTAACTAACATAGTTGATCACATTAGTATTGTTGATAAGGATTTTAATGTTTTGTGGGGAAACAAATTAGCCAAGAGCAATTTTGGAGAAAAACTTATTGGAATGAAATGTTACACAGCCTACCATGGCAGGACAGAAAAATGTCTTGAATGTCTGGTAGGGAAAACCTACAAAGATGGTCAAATTCATGAACACGAAGTCATGGTAATACTTGAAAGTGGTGAACCCATCTATTTCCATTGTAATTCATATGTTCTAAAGCGAGATAAAGATGGGAAACCAGAGGTAGTAGTTGAAATATCCAAAATTATTACCGATAGGGTAAAACTGGAAAAAGAAATGGAAAGGTTAATTAAACTAACAAATGACCGAGAAGAAGAAATGATAAAATTAAAAGAGAAAATTAAGATGCTGGAACAGCGAATTTCTGAAAAACCAATAGCAGAAAAAAGAAAATAGCCGCTATAATTATTGCTAAATAAGATTAAGTCATGAAAGATAAACCACAAGAAAAAGAGAAAGTGTTCGATAGGTTGATAAGTAAATCCGCTTTATTAAATATACTGGAGGACTTATATAATGTCAAAGCAGAACTTGTCCAGATATTCGATGTTGCAGGTGGTGGGATGTTGGTGATTGATAAAAACTCCAGTGTCCTTCGAGTTAGCAAGGCATTTATAAATCTCTTGGGTAGAAGCGAAGACGAAACTCGAGGTAAAAAGTGTTATGAGGTATTTCCCTGTGTTCAATGTCATACTCCTAATTGCCCCTTGACTCGGATTTTCAACGGTGAGGAACAAGTTGAATATGAGGTAGAAAAAGAACACAAAGATGGTACTAAAATCCACTGTATTATATCAGCAACCCCTCTTCGGGAAGTTAATGGTGAACTGATTGGCATAGTTGAACATTTTACTGACATCACCTGGCGCAAGAAGGCAGAAGAGGATTTGGAAAAGGCATATACCAAACTCAAAGAAACCCAAGACCAACTTATCCAAGTAGAAAAACTCAATGCTGTGGGTCAACTGGCAAGCGGTGTAGCTCACGAAGTAAGAAACCCTTTAGGAATAATAATTCAAGGTATTAACTATCTAGAGAAGAGAATATCTCTTAAAAAAG
>JABMQK010000085.1 GCA_013203265.1 bacterium
AAGGGTTGGTACTTTTGGAATTGAAGTATCACAAAGGAGAGATTATATAGTATTAGTCCAATAGCGATTAGACGTATAGAGCAACGATTAATAATTTTTCCTTTTAATGGACATTCAAAAAGTGTATATAAGCATATGCTTAATGCTCCCAGCGCAGGCAGAAGAAAGCGAACCTGTTGGCTTGTATTTGCCCAGGCGAAGAAAGATAATATGCTATACATTAACATATACTTAGCAGATTTGTGTTTTGGCCTAAACCAGATGAGTAGAGGGGTAAGAGTTAAGTAGAGCGCGCCAATTTCACCATCGAAAGGCCCATCTAGTCCTGCGTATACCACCATTCTCCAGGGGAGCAAGAGATAGTCGATTATAGAATACCCCATTCCATAGACGCGTAAGAAGATATTATATAGGATGGCCCTTTGGGTATCCCAGTGTGGTCCGCCGAAAATTGAATAAAAAAATGGATAAACCGGGTTTCCCGTTATTAAGATGTTGCGTACATAATAAGGTAAGGCAACTACTGCACAGATAGTAAAAAAATACATACTTTGTCGTAAGAGAAATGGACGTTTTAAAGAAGGCGTTTTTATCCAGCGTATTAAAAATATGATAATTATGATGTATAAAGAGATAAGTGTTAAGTATTTTATTCCTAAAGCGATACCAAATAAAATAGCCGATAGCTTGATTAATTTAGGATTTATATCCTCTAAGGCGAAAGAAAAGAATCCAATTGCAAGCAGAGTAAAAAAACATAGGGCTAAATCGACATATGCCCAGCTTGAAAGCTGTGATACCAAAGGCATAGAATAAAATGTAAGCGCACAAAACAGCGCAGCTCCTATATTGGAAATACGACGGGCAAACATAAAGATTGTTAGCGCAGCAAGTATCCCAAAATAGAAGTGAATGAGATGGCTTGAGTAGTCATTAGATAGAATGAGGCCAAAAGTATAGAGCATCTCAACCAACGCAGGAAAATAGCTATGTATAGTGGGCGGTTCAGGCTGGACATACCTTGTTTGAATATAGTATTGTGGCATTTTTAAATGGTATGTCATGGCATCCCGTCCTATGGGGGGTGTTAAAGTATTTATGAAATTAATCGCCACAAATGTGACCAGCAATATTAATGCTACCTTAGATAGTAAAGGTATATTTTTAATCCATGAGAACAATTTAAAATGTAGAGATTCATATTTTATTTTTGAGCAGATAGTTTTAATATCAGAAAGAAAAACCAAAGGTAATACAATAATATAGAGAGTGATAAAAATTATATGTTGGATACCACCAATTAAGCCAAGGATAAAGATGCTGTATGCGAGTGCAGCTAATCCGAACGCCTGAGAGATGATAAATCGTTCTAATTTAGATTGGAACGAAAATTTACCAAGTTGGATTAGTCTCCTTCCAGTGATTTGAGACAAAAAGAGTAAAAAGCTAACACAAATACCGGCAAGAAGAATATGTAATAAGTTTCTAAACGCCATCATTTTCTCGATATAAGATTATTTAGATAATGTATTTTTAAGCCCATAGATTTCGATCCAGATTTCTGTAACCTATTGCTTCTGAGATATGATCAGTTTGGATAATTTCAGATCCTTCCATATCTGCTATAGTCCTTGAAATTTTTAATATTTTATCATAGGCACGCGCAGAAAGATTCATATTTTCCATAGCGGTTTTAAGCAGTTCTTTTGCTTCTTCATCTAAAAGGCAATATTCCTTTATCTGTTTATGGTTCATATGGCTATTGGAGTAAACTCCGTTAGAAATAATTTTTCTAATAGGATAAAAATTTTCTTTATGGAACCTTTTTTCTTGAATTTTGTGAGTTTTTTTCACTCGTTCTTTAATTTCTGAGGAAGATTCACTTTGTTGAGAGCCAGTCATTTCTTTATATTTTACCGACGGAACATCTATATGTATATCAATTCTATCGAGCAACGGGCCCGAAATTTTAGAAAGATATCTTTCAATTTTTGTAGAATTGCAGCGGCAGTTTCTTTTAGGATCAGTAAAATAACCACACGGGCAGGGATTCATGGCGCATACAAGCATAAAGCGGGAAGGGAATAACGAAGATTTATTTGCACGAGCGATATGTACGTAGCCGTCTTCCAACGGTTGCCTTAGTGATTCTAAGACATTACGATGAAATTCTGGTAGTTCATCTAAAAATAGAACACCGTTATGAGCAAGGCTTATTTCGCCGGGTTGTGGTATGGAGCTACCACCTATTAAAGCCACATCAGATATTGTATGGTGAGGTGCACGGAATGGCCTGGCAAAGATTAGTCCTATTTTTTCTGGAACAAGACCCAGTGATGAGTGGATGCAGGTTGTTTCAATCATTTCTTCTTCGGTCATATCAGGGATTATAGTAGGGATTCTTTTAGCGAGCATGGATTTTCCGCTACCAGGAGGTCCAATCATCAGGATGTTGTGCCCACCTGCAACCGCAACCTCCAAAGCACGCTTAACCATAAATTGACCTTTGACATCACAAAAATCTACATCGTATCTTTGTATTTTGCTGATGATTCTATTTATGTCTATTTTTGTTACTTCCACCCCATCTTGATTAGATAAAAAGTTTATAGTTTGTTTGATTGACTCTAAGCCAAATACATTTATTCCTTTAATAAGCGCTGCTTCATTAGTATTTGCCGAAGGAAGAATAAGATTTTTTATTTTATCAGAACGCAACTTCATAGCTATAGGTAAGGCACCTTTGATCGGTCTTATTCTGCCTTCCAGAGAGAGCTCTCCCAGGAATATATAATCTTTTAATAATTCCTTATTTAGTTGTCCGGAGCTAGCTAGGATGCCTAAGGCTATGGCAAGATCGAAGCTACTACCTTCCTTTTTTATGCCAGCCGGAGCAAGATTTACCGTAATCCTTTCTGGAGGAAAACGAAACCCACTATTTTTTATAGCAGATTTCATTCTTTCTTTACTTTCTTTTACGCTGGCATCAGGAAGACCGACAATATTAGTTACAGGAAGACCAGGGGTTATATCAACCTCAATTTCAATAGGATAGGCTTCAATTCCTAAAATACCAAAACTTTTTATTTTTGAAAGCATTTTATCTTTCTTTTATATTTGCTTTGTTAGAGGACATAGTTCTCTAACGAGGTTTAAAAATTTGTTAAATACAGCGAATAGATACAACTAAAATCGGGTCGAATTGAGAAGATAGAGGGGATTAGTGATTATTAAATTTCTTGCAATTTTATTGGATTATAATATAATATAGCTTAACATATCGTAAAAAGAGCGTCAAGGAAAAGTCAAATCTTCGAAGAATTCAAGTTTGTGTTTAGGTAATAGCTAAAAGTAATAAATCTTCTGTATTTTTGCTGAAGATATGGCAATATGAGGAGTGGCGTGGTGTATAGAGGTATATTCGCTGAGCTGAAGTTAAATCATTTGTTTTGGGTAACCATTTTTGCTTGGTTTTTGGCCCAAGTCATAAAGGTAATTTTAGGGATAATTAAGACAAAAAAGTTTGATTTTAGATGGTTTGTTGGAACAGGAGGCATGCCTTCTGCCCATGCCGCAGGTGCAAGTGCGCTAGCAATTACTGCGGGTTTTGATTACGGTTTTAATTCAGGAATATTTGCTTTGGCGACAGTCTTTGCCATAGTCACAATGTTTGATGCGCAGGGAGTTCGCCGTTCTGCAGGTAGTTCGGCAAAAATACTGAATAGGGTTATGGAAGATATTTATTGGAAGGGAAGAATCCACGAAGCAAGATTAAAGGAACTCATAGGGCATACTCCGGTAGAAGTAATAATGGGTTCAATTATAGGAATATTGATCGCAATAATTCTTCAGAAATAGAAAGGGATATATGAAATATCGTTTTTTGATTATAGTTATTACATTATTAGTTTTTGTGGGATTGATTTTTTTCCCGCGAGTTATTAAAAATAATTTTCAAAAAACAACCCCAGAAGACAAAGTACAATCAGAGCCCAAAAAGGAAACAATTAGATCCGTCAGTATTAATTCTTTTCTAAAAGAAGCTGAGGACTTTGAGAAAAATGGAAGCTTGCTAGAAGCAAAGGAAATTTATCAAAGGGTCATGGGTATGTCATTGTCATCTGAGCAAATGGGTATTGTGCAGAGTAAATTAGAAGATTTAAATATCAAGATACTCCTTTCAGGTATAAATATCGAGCAATCGTTAGTCTATGAGGTTAAACCAGGAGATGTTCTCGTAAATATCGCTAAGGAATTTAATACTACCGTAGGGGCGATAGCAAAGGCAAATAATATAGACGAAGATTTTATCCGCCCGGCTATGAAATTGAGAATTTTGAAGGGAGAATTTAGCATTTTTATAGATAAATCGCAGAATATACTGATTCTTAAATTTAACGATGAAGTAGTTAAGACATATCCTGTTTCAACTGGGAAGAATAATTCCACTCCCATAGGAACATATAAAATTATCAACAAGATAGTCGATCCGCCTTGGTATAGAGATGGTAGAAAGATTCCTTCTTCAAGCCCTGAAAATATCCTCGGTTCACGTTGGTTGGGTTTTGATCTTGCCGGATATGGTATACACGGTACTACTAACCCAGAAGAAATTAGTATGCAGACAACTGAAGGCTGCGTGCGTATGAGAAATAAGGATGTAGAGGAGATTTTTATTTTGGTGCCCTCCGGTATAGAAATAACAATTGTCGATTAACACACCAATTCTTGCAAATTAAAACTTTCGAATATGTTTAGTTAATAACAATTGTTTTGTAAAAGAAGAAATAAATGAGCGGATTAGAATTTGAAAAACCGATAGTAGAATTAGAAGAAAAGATTGGTGAGCTTAAGGAATTTCAGCATAAGCATTCTGATCAACGAAGAAGAATTAATCTATCTTCTGAAATTAAGAAGTTAGAAGATAAACTTCTTATACTTAAGAAAGAAATTTATGGGAGTCTTACCCCTTGGCAGAGGATTCAAATTGCCCGCCATCCTCGCAGGCCCTATACTTTGGATTATATTGATATGTTTTCCGAGAATTTTACCCAGTTGCATGGAGATAGATATTTTGCTGATGATACAGCAATCGTAACAGGGTTTGCTAAAATAGATAATCAAAAATTATTAATTGTTGGCCATCAGAAAGGACGCGATACGCAAGAAAATATTTATCGCAATTTTGGCTGTGCGCATCCCGAAGGATACCGTAAGTCATTACGCCTAATGCAACTGGCTGAAAAATTTAATCTCCCAATTTTAGTACTTATCGATACTCCTGGGGCATATCCGGGGGTTGGTGCCGAGGAGAGAGGGCAGGCTCAAGCGATAGCTTGGAATTTAAGAGAGATGGTAGAAATAAAAACACCCATTATTATCTATGTTATTGGAGAAGGCGGTAGTGGAGGAGCATTGGGCATTGGGATAGGAGATAGAATTTGTGTCTTAGAAAATGCTTATTATTCTGTGATTTCCCCTGAAGGCTGTGCGGCGATACTTTGGAAAAACAGCACTAAAGCAAATGAAGCAGCAGAGGCGCTTAAATTGACCGCTTCTGATTTATTGAGATTTGGGATTATTGACGAGATAATTAAAGAACCGCTAGGTGGAGCCCATCGTGATCCTCAGGAGACGGCTAGGAATATAAGGGAATCATTGAAGAAAAATTTAGAAGATTTATCCAGTATATCCAAAGACGAACTTATAAAAAGACGTTACAACAAATTTCGTAGAATCGGAGTAATTTCAGAACAATCTTCTTGATTTATGAAATTAGAACAAGAATTAGTAATTTTAGGGCTCCTTAAAGATAAACCTCGACACGGATATGAAATTAAGAAGCAAATTAATGACTTCCTTACTTATTTTACAGGTTTAGAATACGAATCCACATACTACTCTTTGAGCTCTCTTGAAAAGAAGGGGATAGTTAAGAAGACTGTAGCCTCTTCAAAAAATCGGCCAAATAAATATGTATATTCGCTTACAGCTAAAGGGAAAGAACGTTTTAGTATGCTGTTGGATAGAAGTTTTCTCCATATTCAACGGCCATACTTCGGTATAGATATTTCGTTATATTTCCTACCCTATTTAAAACCAGAGAGCGTCCATAGGAAACTTAGGGCAAGACTTAGAATCTTAAAGAAGATAGAGTTGAATCTCTTACAAATTTATTCTGCGTTTCGGACTCAAAAACCACCCCACCTATTAGCCATCCTTGAGCACAACTTGGAATTGATTAAAGCAGAAGTCAATTTTATTTCTGGTTTAATTACCCGTTTTAACAAGAAATAGCCCATCTTAT
>JABMQK010000010.1 GCA_013203265.1 bacterium
CACGAAAGATAGACTCTAGAATTTTTCAGAAGAGGCTAAATAGACAATTGCCAGAGGGGATAGAGATAAAAGAAGTTAGTTTATTTTAACAAGACAACTTAACATAATTTAACTTTACCACATATTATTATGACTAGAGAAATTCTTATAAATATTGAAGAAAAAGAAAAGCGCATTGCGATATTAGAAAATAATAAATTGGTAGATTTTTTTATTGAACATCCAGAAGATAGAACTATAGTTGGAAACATCTATAGAGGCATAGTTCAAGATGTAGTGCCTTCTGTTGGCGCGGCATTCGTTGATATAGGACAAGAGAAAAAGGGTTTCTTATACTTAACAGATGTTACAGATTTTCGTTTTCATGAAGAGGAATTGGAAGAATTTAATGTTGAAAATCATAAAGAAGTTAAACCTGCGCTTGAACTTAAGAAGAATCAGGAAGTGTTAGTTCAGGTAACCAAAGAGCCTTTTTTGGGCAAAGGGGCCAGGCTTACTACTCATATTTCTATTCCTGGTCGATACTTAGTCCTTATGCCATTTGATAAGCATCTTGGTATTTCACGTAAGATTGATGAGCCTGATGAGAGAAGAAGGATAAGGGACATTTTTCGCTCTATTAAATTTGGACAGGAATATGGTTTGATAGTAAGAACTGCTGCTTGGGGTAAAGAAAAAAAATCTCTTATTCGCGATTCGCACTTTTTATTGAATCTATGGGATAAGATAAAAAAGATCTCCAGAAGGCGTAAAGCTCCATATCTATTGTATGAGGACTATGATTTGGTTTTAAGGACTGTCCGCGATTATTTTACTGAGAATGTAGATAGATTGATTGTTGATTCAAAAATAGAATATAAAAGAATTCACAAATTTGTTAGTGCTTTTCTAAGGCCATTAGTTAGAAAGATTGTCTTTTATCGAGAGCACACATCGCTATTTGATAAAAAGGGAGTTGAGAAAGAAGTTGAGCACATATACAGAAATAGAATTTATCTTAATTGCGGAGGCCATATTGTCATAGAGCAGACAGAGGGTTTGATTGTCGTAGATGTTAATTCTGGAAGTTTCAGCCGTAAGAAATCAAAGCAAGAAGATGCAGCTTTTATGGTAAATAACCAGGCCGCAGAAGAAGCCGCCCGTCAATTAAGATTGAGAGATTTGAGTGGCATAATTGTGATTGATTTTATTGATATGCAAAAGGATTCCAATAGAAGAAAGCTTCTCAAGACTCTTAAAATGGCCCTTACTCAAGATAAGGCAAAGACAGATGTAGTAGGTATATCTCGTCTCGGCCTAGTTGAGATGACTAGGGAGAGGGTACATAGATCTATAGAAAGTATCTCTTATAAAGATTGTCCTTACTGCCGTGGAAAGGGAAAGGTAAAATCAGAGGTGTCAATGGCGGGGTATGTGCTTAGGCACCTACGTAATTATTTGGTTAATTTTAAGCCTCGTACGGTTAGTGTAGTTCTTCATCCAGAAGTGGCTAAGAAAATTATAAATGAAAATAGGAATTCTATCAGGGATTTAGAACGAAAATTTAGAAAAAGAATCAATATTGCGCCCCAGTCAGGTCTACATATAGAAGATATAAAAATTTCCTAGTTTTTTCTGCTTTTTTTTCAAATAAGCCCAATAAGGCCAATACTACAAACCAACCATTACTGGGGTTTGAAAGTATTGACGCTTTCTTTTTTCTATGTTATAGTTACCCCTTAAAGAAGATAAGATTAATGACTATTTCACAAAAGGAGTTTAATATGTATGCTGTGATTCAAACTGGTGGCAAGCAATATAGAGTTAAAGAAGGTGATGTGATTGATGTTGAGAAGTTGGTTTTTCCAAAATCAAAAAAAGAAATAACCTTTAATGAAGTGCTTTTAGGCGGGGATAAAAAAGAATTAGCTATTGGCCAGCCCATTATTAAAGGCGCTAAAGTTAAGGCGGAGGTTTTAGGTAGTTTACGGGCTAAAAAAATAGTCACATACAAATATAAACGCAGAAAGAGCTATCATAGGACTATAGGACATAGACAAAATCTTGTCCGTTTACGAATTAAAGAGATAGTATTAAAAAAACAATAGTTATTGATGTTCATTGATAGAGTTAAGACTTTGGTAAGGGGCGGCAATGGAGGCAATGGCTGCGCAAGTTTTTATAGCGACAAAATGACTCGGTATAAAAGACCAGACGGTGGCAATGGCGGTGATGGCGGAAATGTCATCTTAAGGGCCTCAAGAAATGTTTATACACTACTCGATTTTAAGTATCGTCAAGAATTTATTGCATCCAATGGTAAGCATGGTTCAAGCAAGAGAAAAAGAGGTCGAGATGGAGAAGATGTTGTTATCTTAGTTCCGATAGGAACTCAAATATTTGAAGAGACCTCGCAGTGTTTGTTAGAAGATCTTGATTCTGATAATAAAGAAGTAGTTGTTGTTAAAGGCGGAAGAGGCGGCTGCGGTAATCACGTAAGAAAAGAAGCTCATCCGGGTCAACAAGGAGAAAGAAGAGCTCTCGTCTTAGATTTAAAACTCATTGCTGATGTAGGGGTAATAGGTTTTCCCAACGCTGGCAAATCAACATTAATATCAAAGTTATCGAGTGCTAGACCACGAATCGCTGCCTATCCTTTTACAACTAAGGAGCCGGTTTTAGGTGTTGTTAATAGGGAGGATGATAATTTTACCATTGTCGATATTCCTGGTCTTATTGAAGGAGCGCATCAAGGCAGAGGCTTAGGTGATAAGTTTTTAAGGCACGTAGAGCGAACTAAAATTTTAGTCCATCTTATAGATATGTCAGGGATAGATGGACGGGATCCTTTGGGAGGCTACGAAGTCCTCAATAGGGAATTAGCGCTTTATTCAAAAGAGGTAGCAAAGAAAATTCAGATTTTAGTAGCTAATAAGATGGATTTGGAATCAGCAGGAGAGAACTTAAAAAGGTTTAGAAATAAGATCAAAAATAATATAATAGAAATATCTGCAAAAGAAAATATTAATTTAAATATATTAACAGATGAAATCCTCAAAAGACTTTAAAAGAATAGTTGTTAAAGTTGGCTCCAGTGTTTTAACTGCGGGTAAGGCCAAGATCAACAAGGTGAATTTCCAGAGAATTGTAAAGCATATTGTTGATTTGCGTTCTCAGGGCAAAGAGGTTGTTCTGGTGAGTTCTGGAGCGATTGCTTGTGGTCTCTCTTTTATGAATATAGCAAAGAGACCATCTAAGTTGTCAGAATTACAGGCTGTTGCAGCGATTGGACAGAACATATTGATGCAAACGTATACTTTGGAATTTAATAAGTATAGTTTGAAATGTGCTCAAATTTTACTTACCCGAGAAGATTTTTATGAACGAAAGAGATATATAAATGCTAAGAATACAATATTAAGTTTGTTTAATTTAGGAGTCATTCCTATTGTTAATGAGAATGATACTATTTCTGTTGATGAGATAAAATTTGGAGATAATGATATGTTATCTGCCTTAGTTGCTATGCTCATTGAGACAGATGGCTTAGAAATTTTATCTAATATAGAAGGTTTATGTAAAACATACGATAAAGAAAAGAAGACTTATAAAGATTTAATAAAGAAGGTTGAAAAGATTACTCCTGATATTAAGATCTTTGCTAGTGGTACAGATAATGCTGTTTGTATTGGCGGTATGGAGAGCAAAATTGAGGCGATAAAGATTGCCACCAATGTTGGTATTCCTGTTGTGCTTGCAGATGGTAGTAGTCCTACACTAAAGATTGATTTTGTTAATCCAGACCAAAGCGATGGGACTTTTTTCGATGCTTCTTCCAACTATAATTTAAGGGCTTCTTGGATTGCCTTTGGTGCACAAACAAAAGGCAAGATTATAATTGATGAAGGCGCAAAGAAAGCTATTCTAAGCAAGTCTGCAAGCCTTCTTTCTCCGGGAATCACAGATATAAAAGGAGAATTTAGCGAGAAAGATGTAGTGGATATTACCGATAAAGATGAAGCGGTTTTAGCAAGAGGTATTACGAATTATTCTAGTCAAAAATTAATTAGAATAAAAGGCAGGAGAGCAGAGAAAGAAGTTGTGCATCGTAACGACTTAGTTCTTCTAAAATAAAATGGATAATAAACAACTGAAAAATAAATTAGATAAGATAGCGGATTTGGCTAAAGAGGCTTCTTTTAAGTTGAGCCTACTCGATACCCGCACTAAAAATGCCACATTGAGACAGATGGCTAGTGCTTTAAAGAAAGAGAAAAGAAGAATTCTCTCGGCAAATAAGAAAGATTTAGAAGTTTGCCGTAGAAAAAAAATGCCAAAGGCATTTATTGATAGGTTAACTCTTACTGAAAAGGGAATTGACGAGATGTGCGATTCTTTAATTCAAGTCTCCAAGTTAGATGATCCCGTTGGCAATATTATCAAGTCTTGGTATAGGCCGAATGGATTAAAGATTTCTAAAGTGCGCGTGCCGATAGGTGTTATTTTGATAATTTATGAATCACGTCCTAATGTAACGGCTGATTGTATTGGTTTGTGTCTTAAATCTTCAAACTGTGTAATTTTACGAGGTGGTTCAGATGCCTTGAATTCTAACAGGGCGATATTTGATATATTAAAAAAAGTTGCCTCAAAGAATAAGATTATCGAAGGCAGCATTAATTTAGTAGATTCCATAGACCATAAAGCCGTGGATATTCTTTTGAAGTCTGACGATTTAATTGATTTGGTTATTCCTCGTGGAGGAGAAGGTTTGATTAGAGAGGTGAAAAATAAATCCCGAATACCTGTAATTAAACATTATAAAGGCATCTGTCACGTCTATGTCGATTCAGAAGCAGATTTAAATATGGCACGAAAGATTGTTTTTAATGCTAAAGTGCAGCGTCCTGGAGTCTGCAATGCTATGGAGACTCTTTTAGTGCATAAAAATGTAGCTATAAGGTTTTTACCGAGGATGATTAAAGAATTACAGGAGGCTGGATGTGAGATTCGTGGATGTTCAATTACTAGAAAGATTGCCAAGAATTTTAGAAATGTAAGACTCGCAACAGAAAAAGATTGGGTTATGGAATATTTAAATCTTATTCTGTCAATTCGAATAGTTGATTCTTTAGATAAAGCAATTGATCATATTAATTGTTATGGTTCTCGTCATTCGGATAGTATCGTTACGGATGATAGAAAAAATGCTCAAAGATTTTTAAAAGAGATCGATTCTGCTTGTGTGTTTGTGAATGCATCAACACGATTTACAGACGGATATCAATTTGGTATGGGTGCTGAGATTGGAATCTCTACGGATAAATTGCACGCACGCGGCCCTATGGCTTTAGAAGAACTGACTACATACAAATATATTATTGAAGGGAGAGGACAGATTCGCTTGTAGGGATGTATTGCTCCGACGCTCTACTTCGCGTCGTTCGGAGTCCCGACTAAAGCGTCGGGACAATACACCCCTGTCAAAGGGAATATTCGATTGCGGACAATTATGAAGATAGGTATTTTTGGTGGAACTTTTAACCCTATACATTTTGGTCATTTAGTTTTAGCTGAACAGGCATATGAAAAGTTAAGTCTTAGCAAGGTAATATTTATTCCCAGCTTCTACCCACCTCATAAAAAAAATCCAGACATAGCCTTAGCCTTTCATAGATATAATATGGTGAAGTTGGCTATCCAAAATAATCGGCGTTTTAAGGTTTCTGATATTGAGATAAAAAGAAAAGGACGTTCTTATTTAGTTGATACGTTGAAGGAATTAAGGAAAGTATATCCCAAAGCTGTGCTTTTTTTTATTAGCGGTTCCGATGTCTCTAATCAAATTGCTAAATGGAAATCGATCGATAAAATTCTTTCTCTTTCTAAATTTGTTTTAGCCAAGAGGCCAGGGTATAGATTAAAGAAATATAATAGAAAAGTCTCAGTAATTTCTATTACTGAACTGGATATATCTTCTTCTATTATCAGGAGAAAAATTAGAACAAGTAGGTCAATACACTATTTAATGCCAATGAGAGTATTAAAATATATTAAAGAAAAGGGGCTTTACAAATGAATAAAGTTGGTCCATCAGTTTTAGCTGCTGATTTTAGAAATTTAGCAAGTGAAGTTAAAAAGGCGAAACGCGCAGGCGCGGATTTTTTACACATCGATATTATGGACGGTAATTTTGTACCTAATATATCCATAGGGCCAGATATCGTCACAAAAATTAATAGGGCTTGCGACTTACCGATACATGCACATCTTATGATTAGTAATCCCGAAAGTTTTATTGAGGCTTTTTCTAGCGCGGGTTCCGATATAATTAGTTTTCATATCGAAGCTGTGAAATATGATATTGAAAAATCAAAGAGAATAATTAGGGCGATTAAACGTTTAGGCAAGAGGCCGGCGATAGCTATTAATCCACTGACTCCTTTGAAAAGAATTATTTCATTATTAAAATATGTGGATTGGGTTTTGGTTATGAGTGTAAATCCGGGTTTTGGCGGTCAGAAGTTTATGGAAAGTGTTTTACCCAAGATTAAATCTTTAAGAAAAATTTATAAAAAAGATATTGAAATCGACGGTGGAATTAACAATAAGAATGCTAAATTTGTTGTTAATGCAGGGGCAAATATTCTTGCTGCTGGAACGTATGTTTTCAAAGCAAAAAATATGTCACAAGCGATAAGGTGTTTAAAATATGCCTAGAAAGAATAAAGAAAGCAGAAAAACAAAGATTAAGTTTGGGACCGATGGTTGGCGCGCAGTTATAGGAGACACTTTTACTTTTGAAAATTTGAGAGTTGTTTCGCAAGCAACCGCTGATTTTTTGAATAGCTCAACAAGGAAATCTAAAAATAAAAAATTTAAAATAGCTGTTGGATATGATACAAGATTTATGTCCGAGAAGTTTGCTGAGGTATCCGCCTGTGTATTTACAGCAAATGGTATTAAGGTTATTTTGTCTGACAGGGCAACGCCAACACCTACAATTAGTTTCGCTGTAAAGAATAGAAAATTGGATTTAGGGATAATGATAACAGCAAGTCATAATCCTCCGGAGTTTAATGGTTTTAAGATAAAGAGTTCCACCGGCGGTTCAGCAGATGTTAACATTACCAAGGCGGTGGAAAAGTTATTATTTAGAAGAAAACCAAAGACTTTGTCTCTAAATGATAGTTTGAAAAAAAAGATTATTTTAAAGGAAGATATTATTAGCGAATATATAAGATTTCTGCGATCTTACTTAAATTTATCTAAGATAAAGAATAGTAAATTTAAGGTTTTGGTTGATTGCATGTATGGAAGTGGCAAGGAATATATGAAAGAAGTAATATCTGGAACAAAGATAGATTTAGAGATAATGCGCAGTGAGCGTAACACTTATTTTGAAGGTAGAGGACCAGAGCCAGTCATAAAGAATTTAGATAAAATTATAAAGAGGATGAAGAATGAAGATTTTGATTTAGGCTTGGTTCTCGATGGAGATGCTGATAGAATAGCGGCCATTGCTCCTGGAGGAGAATTTATACATCCTCAAAAGATATTAGGTTTGTTAGCTTTGCATTTAAAAGAAGATAGATTGCTATCCGGTGGAGTAGTAAAGACGTTAGCTGGTACCACTATGATCGATAACATAGCCAAACATTTAAAACTAAAGTTATATGAGACACCGGTTGGTTTCAAATATATTTCGTATCTTATGGAGAAAGAGAATATTTTAGTAGGAGGAGAAGAAGCGGGTGGAATGGGTTTTAAGAATTATGTTCCTGAGCGCGATGGTACTTTGGCAGGTTTGCTTTTGCTTGAAATGATGGTTTACCGAAATAAATCAATAGATAAAATAGTTTCTCAAATGGAAGATATGTTCGGTAGGTATTATTATTTGAGAGAAGATTTAAAGTTAAAATCAGGACACAAGATTAAAGATGTTAAAACAATTCGTCCTAAGAAGCTACTTGATTCAAAAGTAATAAAAATAGATGACAGCGATGGCATTAAGTTAACTTGTGAAGATGAAAGTTGGTTGATGTTAAGATCTTCTGGTACAGAATCCTTGATGCGTATTTATGCTGAAGCAAAATCTTTAACCAGGGCATCAAGCTTGCTTAAATTGGGCAAGGCTTTAGTGCTAAAGCAATAGATGTTGTATTTAATCACAGTTGTTGTTAGTTATATTATATTAAAACTATTTTTTAGCTTAGAAGTACAAGGTGCTGAAAATATTCCTTCCGAAGGCGCATTTATTTTAGCCAGTAATCATTTAAGTTTTTTTGATCCGCCAATTTTAGGAGCGGTATGCTATAGATATAAAAAGCGAACTCTAAATTTTTTTGCCAAGGAAGAACTTTTTTATAATAAGATTTTTAGTTGGTATATAAGAAGACTGAAGGCATTTCCTATAAAAAGAAGATTTGGCGATATCGGAGCGATAAAAGAAAGCATTAGGAGAATTAAAGAAGGTGGAGCTATAGCTATTTTTCCCGAGGGAGGACGTAGCGTAGAAGGAAACATTAAAGAAGGTTTTCGAGGGATCGCATTATTAGCAACAAAGACAAAAATTCCAGTAGTGCCAGTATTTATGAAAGGCGCTGATTTTATTCTAGGCTCTAAATCAAAACCTATAAATTTTTGTAAAGTACATATTAGATTCGGCACCCCAATTTTGTTTTATGGAAAGGGTTCAAAGAATTACTCAGAGATTACGAATAGAATTATGTTGGCAATAAAGGGATTAGTAGATAATTCATAATTTAGGATTTCATTTTTTTCAAAAGGTAATTTTTTGGAATTAGTTGTTGACAATTAAACTAAATTGAAAGATAATCTACTACTATCTTTTGTCAGATTATATGACATTGAGATAAATCAAATGAAGATATAACTTATGGAAGCGATTAAGCTACCATAAGTTATATCTTCATTAAAAAAGGGGAGTGATTTTTGTGAAAGAAGGAAAAATGGATTTTGAAACTTTATATGAGGTGAGTCTGAAAAAGATCCACGATGGACAGATCCTCAAAGGTAAGATTGTAAGGGTGGGAGATAAAGATATTCTTGTTGATATCGGATATAAATCAGAGGGTGTTATCGCGATCAGCGAATTCTTATCTAAAAAAGAGTTGGAAGTAGGCAAGGAAATTGATGTTTATGTTGAGTCAGTAGAAAATGATGATGGGATGATGGTGCTTTCTAGAGAAAAAGCACGCAGGCTCCATGGTTGGGACAGTATCTCTTCTTCGTCAAAAGAGGGAGATTTAGTTGAAGGTTTCGTTAGACGAAAAGTAAAGGGTGGCTATATAGTAGACATACTTGGAATAGAAGCCTTTTTACCTGCTTCTCTATCTGCTCTTAAAGGTATAAGCGATAGGCAAGTTTTAAATAATTCATTCAAATTCAAAATTGTTAAGATGAATAATATTAGGCGAAGCCTTATAGTCTCTCGCAAGGAAGCCTTGCAGCAGGAAAGAGAACAATCGAGAGAGAAGCTTTGGTCAACTTTGAAAATCGGAGAGGTCTATACAGGGGTTGTAAAAAATATAACTGATTTTGGTGCTTTTATTGATTTAGGAGGAGTGGACGGACTTCTACATATTACAGATATGAGTTGGTCGAGAATTTCACATCCTTCGGAGATAGTCGCGGTAGGCAATAAGATTGAAGTCATGGTTTTGACTATCGATAAGGAATCGAAAAAAGTCTCTTTAGGTTTAAAGCAACGCATGACTGATCCCTGGCAAGATATAGAAAAGAAGTTGCCTGTAGGTTCTCAGATAAAAGGAAAAATTGTTAATATTCTACCTTACGGAGTATTTGTAGAGCTAGATAAGGGGATAGAAGGATTAATTCACGTTTCCGAGATATCTTGGCAGAAGCGAAATATTAATCCTCAGGAAATGTTTACAATTGGCGAAACAACTGAGGTGCAAATTCTAAATATTAACAGAGAAAACAGAAGAATATCTCTAAGTATCAAGCAGTTAGAGGTAAATCCTTGGTTAGAAGCAGAAGCTAAGTATCCCGTAGACTCTAAAGTTAAGGGGAAGATAACGGGATTTACTGATTATGGTGCTTTTGTAGAGTTAGATAATAATCTGGAAGGGATGATTCATATTTCAGATCTTTCTTGGACAAAACGTATCAATAGTCTACAAGAGGTATTTAAAAAGGGCCAAAAAGTCGAAGCTTTAGTTTTGTCTGTCGATGCACAAAACCGGAGAATATCTTTGGGTGTAAAACAGCTTCAAGAGAATCCTTGGCCTGATATTATAAAGCGTCTTCCTGTGGGTACAGTTATTGATTCTGCAGAGGTAACTAGTGTATCAAATTTTGGTATCTTTGTAAGAATTGAAGATAACTTAGAAGGATTGATCTATTCTAGCGAAATAGATAAAGAAGCAATGAATAGATTAAAACCAGGAGACAAAATAAAAGCTCAGATTATAAAGATAGAGCAAGATCAGGCAAAGATAGGATTAAGCACTAGGTGTTAAAGTGGTTGATATTGATAAACAACTAGATTTGATTAAACGTGGCAGTATTGAGATTATCTGTGAAGAAGAACTTTCTTTAAAATTAAAAGAGTCTCAAAGAAATAGACGCCCCTTACATATTAAAGCTGGTTTTGATCCCAGCGCTCCTGATATTCATCTGGGACATACCGTATTATTGCGCAAGCTTAAACACTTTCAAGAATTAGGACATAATGTTTATTTTTTAATCGGAGATTTTACTGGTAGAATTGGTGATCCTTCCGGACAGACAGTGATGAGAAAAGAGCTGTCAAAGGAAGAAGTTATTAAGAATGCCAAAACTTACAAGAGACAAATTTTTAAGATTCTTGATCCAAAACGCACCCGTATTGTATTCAACAGCAAGTGGTATGAGAAGATGGCTTTTGATCAAGTAATTAAATTTTTGTCTAAATATACTGTAGCGAGAATGTTAGAAAGAGATGATTTCTTAAAGCGTTTTAAGGATAACAAGCCCATAAGCATTTTAGAATTCATTTATCCTTTAATGCAGGGATATGATTCTGTTGTGTTAAAGGCAGATGTAGAGTTAGGTGGTACCGATCAAAAGTTTAATTTATTAGTTGGTCGTGAACTTCAGAGAGAATTTGGACTTACTCCGCAAATAGTGGTTACTATGCCTTTGTTAGAGGGTACAGATGGAATTAATAAAATGTCCAAATCTTTAAATAATTATATTGGTATTAATGAATCGCCTAAAGATATGTTCGGCAAGGTGATGTCAATTAGCGATGATTTAATGTGGCGATATATTGAGTTACTTACTGATTTAGATTTAGTGTCTGTTAAAAAACTTCATCCTAAAGAAGCTAAGTTAAAGCTTGCTGCAGAGATTACAAAAGAATATCATGGAGACAGGGAGGCTAAGTTAGCACGTCAGGAATTTGAACGCGTATTTAAAGAAAGAGAATTGCCTCAAAAAATTACACAGCAAAAATTAACTATACCTAGCGATAAGATTCCGTTAGTGAATTTATTAGACTACGGTTTAAGAATATTATATACTAGTAATTCTAAGAATGAATTGCGTCGTTTAATAAAGCAAAGAGCGGTTAAGGTTAATTCACAAACAATATCCAACATAAATTACGAATTAGAAGTAAATAAGGAATATTTAATTCAAGTAGGGCGTAGAGCTTTTGTGAAAGTTAAGTTAAAGAAAAGTTAGTTTAAGATGTAACTTATTGTTTTTAATAGTGTTTTGTTCCTGAACAAAAAATTTTCTTGACAAAAGACATTTTTTTTGGTATAAACTGTATACTTATTTATTGTCAAGAAGGGCGATAAAGTTTTTTGTGAGTGAATTTATAAAATTGACAAAATTAATTAAATAATTTTCGACGTGAGTTTTTAAGCCATCGGCGAACTCGTCGGTGGCTTTTTTTATAATTGTTCTTTTAAAATTTAATAGCCAAGTTTTCGGAGAGTTTGATCCTGGCTCAGAGTG